>NZ_JBALNY010000160.1:6160-7696 GCF_036962145.1 Bacillus sp. JJ1764
AGCGAAGTGCCTGGAGCGGAAAGCAACAGACTAATATAAAGACCCTTTCAAAAAAATGGGTGTGACCTAAAGAGTGTTTTTAGGACACACCTTTTCGTTTTCCGAAAAGTATTTGAATAAGAACAGTGTGTTTTACAAAAACTACCTCTTAAGAAAAAGGGGAGTTTTTTTATGCCAAAGAAATTTAAGCTTTTAGGGGATGTAGAACTTACAAGGGATTTAACACTGCTTTTGATGATTGGAGGATTATATTCACTGAGTGTCGCTCTTTCCAATACGTTTGTTAACATTTATTTGTGGAAGCAGACAGGGAAATACTCAGATTTGGCTTTATATAACCTCGCCATTGTTATTCTTCAACCGTTAACCTTTATTTTAGCCGGCAGATGGGCAAAGAAAATTGATCGGGTTATTGTCCTACGAATCGGTGTCATTTTTTTGGCTTTGTTTTATTTAACGGTGTTAATGACTGGATCCAAGGCAGCAACCTATTTATTGTTGCTAGGAGGACTTTTAGGGATCGGTTACGGATTCTATTGGCTGGCCTATAATGTTTTAACCTTTGAAATTACAGAACCTGAAACACGAGATTTTTTTAATGGGTTTTTGGGTATTTTATCTTCTCTTGGAGGGATGATAGGTCCAATTGCTGCGGGAATTATCATTACCCGGTTTGAAAAATTTGCCGGCTATACGATTGTGTTTGGTATCTCCCTTGGACTTTTCGCGTTGGCAGTATTCTTGAGTTTTTCTTTAAAACCAAGGCCAGCACAGGGAAAATACTGTTTCAGACGAATTCTTGAAGAACGAAAGCAAAATGAAAATTGGCGTCTTGTGACGAATGCCCACTTTTTTCAAGGCTTAAGAGAAGGGACTTTCCTATTTGTCATTTCCGTGTTCGTCTATATTTCAACAGGGAGCGAGATGGCATTAGGAACGTTTGGGCTGTTGAATTCGGGTATTTCATTTGTTGCTTATTATTTTGCATCAAGAATGATTAAAAAAAATTTTCGAAAAAAAGCCATTCTTATTGGTGGATTGCTGCTGTATGCCGCAGTCATCTTGATCGTGTGGGATGTGACCTATACAAAATTGCTGATTTATGCAGGAATCATTGCGATTGCCTACCCGTTATTGCTGGTCCCCTATATGTCAACAACCTATGATGTAATTGGAGTGGGCTGGAAAGCAGCAGAAATGCGTATTGAATATATTGTGGTGAGAGAAATCTTTTTAAATATTGGTCGAATTGTTTCAATTTTAGCCTTTCTTACAGCCATAACCTTATTTAATGAAGAAAAAAGCATTCCGATCTTACTTCTGCTGTTGGGAGCAGGTCATACGTTAATCTATTTTTTTATAAGAAGGGTACAACTGCCTGTTACTTGAGGTGATGAGTATTAAAACTCGTCGCCTTTTATTATTTTAGCAAGTATTGTAAATAGAGTCCCTTAAGACAAAGTATACGGTAGTGACGTTTGATTGAATGGGTCTCAACCTCGGACAAGGAAGAGCAAGAAAAGCAAGATTGTGTCC
>NZ_JBALNY010000161.1:0-391 GCF_036962145.1 Bacillus sp. JJ1764
TATATCTACTTTGGAGTGTTCGTTCATGAATTCTTCTGCTGCCGCTGCAATTAATGGCTGCATCGCGGATGATCCGGAAATGACTAACGAACCTGATAATTCTTCTGTCTTTTTGGTTTGATCTTTTTCTTCACCGCTTTTATTAGAAGTTTTATCGCCACCACAAGCAGCCATAAAAACCATTAAAGCTGTCAGTAGTGTAAAAAGGCTCAACCGTTTCAAACTTTTCATTTCCTTAATTCCCCCTACGAAAATTGTTTTTATGTTTTCTTCTTACAGTTTTAATCATAAATTCGGACTGTAAAGAGGGTTTTAATACAATGTAAATATTCTGTAAATGATTGTTGAGACTTTGTAAATTAGAAAAGCGGAGGCGCCCTGGTCAGCGGCG
>NZ_JBALNY010000161.1:483-3145 GCF_036962145.1 Bacillus sp. JJ1764
TTGACTTATCGTAGGGCGGAGAGCGAAGGACACTAGCCGCTAGGGTTCTGGAGCTAGACAATTCTCAGAGCCAGTACTTTTATCTTTTCATAAAAAAAACACCTGCCTCAGATGAGACAAGTGTTCCAATTACTATTAATCTATTGATTTGTTTGGGTTTCGCCGGTTTGTTGATTGGTCTCATTGACTTGAGATTCGTCTGTTCTTTGTGTGGTTTGATTATTTTGCTGTTCTTGCGTTTGTTGAGTTGTCTGATTATTGGTTTGAGCAGGATCTGTAGCCACTTGACGATTTTTTTTCAAGTCAAAATAGGCATCTAAAACCCGTCTGCCGATTAAATCATTTACTGCTGGTCCTGTGTTTCCTTGATATGCCCATGGAACAACTACCGCCATGGCAACTTCTGGATTATCATATGGCGCAAAGCTGACAAGACTTAGGTTCATAACTGGTGTGCCCCATCTAGAGCGATCTGTCCCATAATAGAAAGCCTGAGCCGTGCCTGTTTTTCCAGCCGGGTTGTACGTTGCACTTCTAAAATAGCCGGTTGCTGTACCATCACCAACCTGAAAAACCATGCGAAATCCTTCTTGAACCCGTTTAATCCATTCGTCCTTCATATCCAAGTGGTTTAACACCTTTGGTTGAATCTCTTCAATAACTGGTCCTAATTCATTAGAATCCTGTTCTGGCTCGCGAATTTCTTTCACCATATGTGGCTGAACACGATAACCACCGTTAGCAATGGTTGACACATATTGAGCAAGCTGCAGTGGCGTATACATATCATACTGGCCAATCGCTAAGTCAAGCAATAAACCAGGTTTTCTTTCGGGTCCGACAACACCTGGCGTTTCATTAGGCAAATCAATGCCAGTTCTTACACCAAGTCCAAACTGATTAAAAGACTTGCGCAATGTATCAAACGTGGAAGGATCTAATTGAAGTGCTTTATTCGGTGCATAATGTCCTCCTCCCATTGCGATCACGGTTTTCCACATATAGACGTTTGATGAAACCTGTAAAGCTCTTTGATCATTTATCCATCCGAATGTTTTCCATGATTTTTTAATTGGAGTGTGGGCAATCACCAATGGTTCATCTAGTTGTTTATCCCCTGGTTTAATGGCTCCTGTCTTATACCCAGTTAAGATCGTCGCACCTTTAACTGCCGAACCTACGTTATAAGAGGTAGTAAAAGTGCCCAATGCATAATCCTGCATTTCTAGTTTTCCTGTTTCAGGATTTCTAGCAATCTTCTTACCCGCCATCGTGAGAATTTCACCAGTATGTGGATCCATTAATACAACAAAGGCGCGATCCATAAGCCCTGTATTTCCGGATCTTTTTGCTGCCCACATTTCGTCCTCGATAATTTTTTCCACTTGGGTCTGCAAATCCATATCAACCGTTAGGACAAGGTCATTCCCTCTGTCCCCTTCTGAAACGACCTCTGTAGAGATAATTTTTCCAGATTTATTTGTTACATTTTTCACTTTTGCCTTTTGACCATGCAGGACATCCTCATATTTCTTTTCCAAGTAGCTCGTCCCGACCCTGTCATTACGGCTGTAACCCTGGGCCAGATATTTCTCTGATTCATCCTTAGGCAATCCGGATTCAGATGAAGACACATCACCTAGGATTGTTTTTAGAGTATCACCAAAAACATAGTTTCTTTCCCAGTCTGTTGTCGTGTCAATTCCCGGCAAGTTCTCCAGGTCTTCACTGACAGCTGCATATTCTTCTGGGGTTACGTCTTTATTTTTTACTATTTGTGGAGTTAGAGCATATCCACTATTAAACTCTCTAAAAATAGCTAGTGTTTTTAAATCATCAGCAGAGAGTGAATCTAAGTCTTGATCCGTGATTCTTTTTAATTGGAGTTTATAAATTTGTTTGTCATCCAATTTTTTTCCTTTATATTGGTTCCACTCTTTTTCTGTAATCTTTGCTTTTGCTTCTTTTGGATGCTTCATCATCCAAAAGTCTTTTTTGTCCCTTTCACGGACTTTGGATGTATCTTTATTGATTATTTTTGCAAGTTTTGCTGCTGTATCCAGCATTTTCTTTTGATCGACACCCTGATACTTTGTATAGGTAATTGCATTTAACGGAGTGTTATCAACAATAACCTTTCCATAACGGTCATACATTTTCCCTCTTGGAACAGGATTGCTGATGGTAATATCTTCCGTCCTTGCCAATTCACGCTGAAAATCTTCACCAAAGACAATTTGCAATTCACCAAGGCGTAATACGAGAATAGAAAACAGTAAAAATACAACAAAAAATAGCATATTTAATCGAAAAGGAACTTGCCTCTTCTTTTTCTTCTTATTATCCAAGGCCAAAACGCACCTCCATTTGCTTGCCTGACATAACATACCTATTGTAGCGGATTTGGACTTTTTTTTCTATGAGGAACACTTACCATTTTTTATTATAGGGATGTATCTTTAATAAGAGGACTCGAAAAAGGACCTTTTACTTTTGTTGTTAATAGATATCTCTCCGCTTTTATTTCGAACTTGGCACTGCTTTGGACTCGTTCTTAGTTTTTTGGCTGCTACCTTTCCTAAGGTGCATCGACTTCGGACTCGTTCTTGCTCTTTTGGTTGCGTCTTGTCTGAAGTTACCTCCGCTTCGGACACAATCTTGC
>NZ_JBALNY010000162.1:0-3834 GCF_036962145.1 Bacillus sp. JJ1764
CTGTTGATTGAAGCGGAAATAAACATAAAAATTCAACAAAGCCTAAACTAAAAAACAGGCAGGACGGATTATTTATTATATTTAGAAAATTCGATATAATTGGACGAGTTCTTTTCAAATACGATACTCAAATATTGTAAATTGGGGGTATTCATCATATGAAATTTGGAGTTGTTATTTTTCCATCAAAAAAGCTTCAAGACTTGGCAAATTCCTTTCGTAAACGCTATGATCCACATTACGCTCTAATTCCTCCACATCTGACATTAAAAAATTCTTTTGAAGCAACGGATGAGGAAGCAAAAGATTATGCTGAAAAATTAAGGCAAATCGCTCAAAACACTAATCCATTCAACCTAAAAACAACAAAATTCAGCTCCTTCTATCCCGTTAATAATGTCATCTATTTTAAGGTAGAACCTACAGATGAACTTACTGGACTTCACTCAAAAATCAATAGTGAATTTATTGATCAAGATCAGCCATATGCATTTGTTCCACATATCACTATTGCGCAAAAACTTTCAAATGATGAATATTCTGATGTTTTTGGCGCGTTACGCATGAATAAGGCAGAGCATGAAGAAACGATTGATCGATTCCATCTCCTTTATCAATTGGAAAATGGATCTTGGTCCGTATCGGAAACTTTTCGTCTTGGAAAGGAATAACCATTGTGACAGTAAAAATAGTTGCAAACCGAAAAGAACTGAATGATGCCTTTACTGTTCGAAAGGTTGTATTCGTAGATGAGCAAAACGTGCCGGTTGAAGAAGAAATTGATCAATTTGAAGAGGACTCTACTCATTTTGTCATGTACCACGATGGTCATCCGATTGGTGCCGGGCGTTTCCGAATTCTAGATGGGATCGGAAAAGTAGAACGAATTTGCGTGTTAAAGGATGCTAGACAACTCGGGGCAGGTAAACAAATCATGAATACGATAGAAACTTATGCAAATCAAAAGGGTATTCATAAGTTAAAGCTTAACGCGCAAATACATGCTATTCCTTTCTACTCCCGTCTCGGCTATACAACCTCCTCTGAAGAATTTTTAGATGCTGGTATTCCTCATAAAACGATGATCAAAACCATCTAACTCAAGAATGCACCTGCCAAAATTGGCGGGTGCTTTTTTTTGGTAATTAATTTTTCCCCTTTTTGATACCTACATGTTTTGTTATGATTAAAGTTGTCTCATTTTCTATATTGGAGTTTTTAAACATGAAAACAGCTATTTACAAAAATCAATTGATCTTCCTTGATCATTTACAACGTGATGAATTTCAAAAAATCTATCTTGCCGGAAAGAATAACGAAATAAAATGTCCAACTTGTAACGAACGAATGCAACTTTTTCTAGGAATTCAGGAACAGCCACACTTTTTCCATGTCCATTCTCCTGAAAAGAAATGCCAAGAGCCTGAGCATGAGAAAACCTCAACACCCGTTAGCGTTCAAACCATCGAAAGGAACGGTTTTATCCTTCCACAAAGCCGGACCATTACTGTCCAAGATAATAATGTTCAATTGTTCAGTCCCGCTAAACCAGTTCGTCACACAGCTCCTTTCGTACCGCCAAATACATGGGACCAAAAAATCAGCGCTCCCTATTTTCAGGAACTCGCCGAACAAGGTGTCAGCTTAGATCAAAATCAAGCTTCCGCGGTAACCATGACAGAGGGTTCACTATTAGTACTTGCTGGGGCTGGTAGTGGCAAAACCCGCGTTTTAACAGCAAGAACCGCTTATATGCTCATTGAAAAACGAATTGACCCGCGTTCTATCATGCTAGTTACCTTTACATCGAAGGCTGCAGCAGAAATGAAAGCCCGGTTATTATCTTATCCAAACGTTAGCAAACAAGCTGTTCATCAGCTGGTTACAGGAACTTTCCACAGTATCTTTTACCGAATTCTAATGTACCATGATGCTGCTAATTGGGCATCAGATAAACTTCTTAAAAAAGATTGGCAACGCGATAAAATCCTTAAAGAAGCCGGGAAACAGCTCGATTTGTCAGAAAAAGAATTTGCGTATGATCTAGCACTTCAACAGATCGGATTATGGAAAAATACGATGGTAATGCCGGATCAGATAACTCCATCGTCAGAATGGGAAGAAAACACAGCCCAGTTATTCAAACTATATGAAACGTTTAAACAGCGGGAAGGCTTATTTGACTTTGACGATATGCTCATTGGCTGCTATCGACTGCTGCAAACATCTGCTGATTTGCTTGAATTTTATCAGGAGCGTTTTCATTATTTTTTGATTGATGAATTTCAGGATATTAACAAGGTCCAATATGAATTAATTAAAATGTTATCAATGAAACATAAAAATGTTTGTGCAGTTGGTGATGATGATCAGGCTATTTATTCCTTTAGAGGAAGTGACCCTAAGTTTCTGCTGGATTTTGAACAGGATTTTCCATTAGCCGAAGTGATTAATCTGGACCAAAATTACCGTTCATCCCATGAAATCGTCACTGCAGCAAACCAGATGATTGCCGCTAATAAAGTTCGTAGAATTAAAAAAATGAAAGCACAGGTATCAAATGGCCTGCTTCCCTATTTATTTTTCCCTTATGATGAAGAGGAGGAAGCAACCATGATTGTGACGGATATTCAGCAACAAATTACGGATGGTGCCAACCCATCGGACTTTGCTATTTTATATCGGACTAACGCTGCTTCACGGGCAGTATTTGAACGATTGGCAATCTCCAATCTTCCGTTCAAACTGGATCTGGATGCCGAGGCCTTTTACGACAGATATATTGTCAGATGTACCCTATCTTTTTTAAGAGTCAGTATCCATGAGGATGACACCCAGGGTATATCAGAAATATTGCCATTATTATTTTTAAAGCAAACTGCACTTAAAGAATTAAAAGCTTTGAGTATCCTCCAGGATTGCAGTCTCCTTGAGGCACTGTCTTACATTAAAACTACCCATTCTTTTCAAGAAAAAAAATTAAAAAAAGTTGTACCGCTCATTCGTTCTCTAAAAGCATTGGCTCCAGTCAAAGCGATTGAAAAAATTGAGAAAGATATTGGATTTCTAGATTTTCTAAAAAAACGCGGAAATGAATCTAATCAATTGGAGAAAGGCTCTGATGATTTAAAGGATTTAAAAGTTGCCGCAAAAAGTTTTGAATCCATCGATTCCCTTCTCGCCCATGCAGAGCACATGTCTGCAATGAATCGAGAAATGAAAAATTTAAGTAAACACTTCCGTGAGGCCATTACCCTTAGCACCATTCACCGAGCGAAGGGTCTTGAGTATAAGACGGTCTATCTGATTGGGGCTGTTGATGGAAGTCTTCCGCATGACTATGCATTGGAAAGCTCACGTAATGGAGATTTTGCCCCATTAGAAGAAGAAAGACGTCTATTCTATGTTGCGATGACACGAGCCAAAGAACAGCTATACATTTCCGTCCAAGAGAACAGACGCGGAAAGAAAAGCTATCGTTCACGATTTCTGGCTCCGCTGCTAAAAGCAAATAAACATTAAACAAAAAGGCCCATTTCCTTTAAGGGAAACGGCCTATTTGTTTATTTTTTGTTCATCATATTTGATATGGTATTGAAATCCAAGCTTTTACCATCTTTTACAATCGTATTAACGATTTGATCTTCCAACTCTTTGCTTACCGGTTTATTAGCTAATTGAGAAACCTTACGGATAACCCCGCGCACTGTTTTTTCATCTTTAAAATTAGCATTCTGTAAGGAATTCGCTAAATCAAAAATATCTTGCATATTTACGCCAGTTTTCTTTTCTATGTTTTTAAAGAAACCATTATCCATGTTTTTAGATTCACAC
>NZ_JBALNY010000162.1:3866-5717 GCF_036962145.1 Bacillus sp. JJ1764
CCTTCATAAACTACTTTATTGTATGAAGGAAGTGGAATTTGGTGAAAAAAATGCAAAGAAAGGGCTGGCCAAATTTTAGCCAACCCCATCTTTGTTAAGCTAGGTATTAATACCAGCTAGCTCCAACAATGATTAATAGAATGAACAAGACAACGATTAAAACGAAAGTTGAGCCATAACCGCCACCGTAGCCATATCCGCCGTATCCGAAACACATAGATAAATTCACCTCTCTTTAGTAGTTTCAATAATAAGATATGAAATCACTAAAGAAAGTGTATAGGCACGGACAAGCTTATTCATAAATAGACTAAAAAATGAGCATTTATCCTTTCGGCTTGAACACAAGGGCGCCTATGAAACCAAATATAATCGCAGCTGAAACGCCTGAACTTGTTACTTGAAACATTCCGGTTAACACACCAATGATTCCATGGCTGTTGGCATCCTGAAGTGCACCATGCACTAATGAATTTCCAAAACTTGTTATTGGAATCGTTGCTCCGGCCCCTGCAAAATTGACCAACGGTTCATATAAGCCAAAGCCGGACAATACAGCGCCCATTACAACCAACAAGCTTAAGGTATGGCCAGGAGTAAGTTTCGCAACATCAAACAGTAGTTGACCTATAACACAAATAAGGCCACCAATCACAAATGCCCAAAAAAACATTGCTAACATAGAACCACCGCCACTAATTATTCATTTCCATTGCAACTGCGTGAGCAATGCATGGTATTGATTCTTTTTGCTGAAAAGTTAGCGGAGACAACAAGGCACCCGTTGCCACCAACAAAATCCTTTTATAAGTCCCTTTTTTCATTTCATTCAGCAGGTGACCATATAAGACAGTGGCTGAACAGCCTGCACCACTCGCACCTGATTGAACTGGCTGATTATCCTTATAAATAAGAATTCCACAATCCTGAAACTGCTTTCTTTGCAGGTTGAGTCCACTCTTATTTAACAATTCAAAGGCAACATCATGTCCAACCCTGCCTAAATCACCAGTAATAATCAGGTCATAGTAGGAAGGATCGAGTTGCATATCTCTAAAATGGGCCATGATCGTGTCAGCCGCCGCCGGTGCCATGGCACCACCCATATTAAAAGGATCCGACAACCCCATATCAATGACTTTCCCGATCGTGGCTGAGGTAGTTACGGGATAATTTTCCCTTGGATCATTTGGCTGGAGCAGTGCTGCACCGGCTCCAGTTACCGTCCATTGGGCGGTAGGAGGCTTTTGGCTCCCATATTCGGTTGGATAACGGAATTGTTTTTCAACTGCAGCATTATGACTTGAAGCACCAGTCAATACATACTTCGCTCCCTGATAATTTATAACAAATGAAGCTAGTGCCAAGCCTTCCATAGAGGTAGAACAGGCCCCAAATAGTCCAAAATAGGGAATTTGCATGGTTCGGGCAGTAAAACTTGATGGTGTTATTTGATTAATTAAGTCACCAGCAAATAAAAATTGAACTTGTTCCTTCTCCATATTTGCTTTTTTCATAGCAATTTTAATGGCTTCTTCCATTAATACGCGATGTGCTTTTTCATAAGAGTCTTGCTCCATCCACAAGTCCTCATACAATAAATCAAAATCATTGGCCAAATTACTATTTGCCTCAAATGGGCCCCCAGTCACTCCTGTTGCCCTTATCATTGGCCGTTTGTCAAATACCCATGTTTGATGCCCTTTTAGCAATTATATAACCCCCCAAATTGAGAGCAGTGTTCTGATTAATGCCACTATAAAGGCTGAAAATACCCCAAAAAGCAATACGGCCCCTGCAAGCTTAAACATATTTCCGCCGACTCCGAGTACAAATCCTTCCGTCCTATGC
>NZ_JBALNY010000162.1:5729-5905 GCF_036962145.1 Bacillus sp. JJ1764
CAATGGCTGCTGAAATAACCGCATTCCCAAAACCAGTCACTGGCACTGCACTTCCAGCTCCAGCAAATTGGCCAATCCGATCATAGACACCAAACCCTGTTAACAGCATGGAGATAAACACCATCGTGGCTACGGTTGGATTTCCGACACTTTGTTCTGTAAAATTGAAAAAATAA
>NZ_JBALNY010000162.1:6137-6291 GCF_036962145.1 Bacillus sp. JJ1764
CATCTTTCCGAGAAATTTTATCGGCTTGCATTTTTTCATCCAGTCTGACTACCTCAAGGAAAATTTTATAATCACTCGAGACAGTAAATTTTTCCTTTGGGTATCTTTTTTCTAAAAGCTTAGTTACTCTTTTTTCAATTTTTTTCATTTTAAA
>NZ_JBALNY010000163.1:0-10960 GCF_036962145.1 Bacillus sp. JJ1764
TCTTAAAATAATTACTTACTATCATATCATTAAAATCGAACAGAATATATTTCGTTTTTTTTCCATGTTTTTATTCGTTATCGGTCAAACAAAAAATTTGATTAGTGGTAATAATTACTCAAACTATCTATCAAACAAAATCAAAAAGAATGATTGTCGAAAACTATTAATTAACGTACAATAAACCTTATAAATGAATATATTTAAAGGAGAAATACCATGTCAGGGATAATTGGGATTGTGTTGGCTTTTGTAGCAATTGGAGTGGGAATGGTTTTAAAAGGAGCTTCTTTAACAGCTTTAATCAATCCTGCTGCATATCTTATTATATTTGGTGGAACCGCTGCGACGATTTTTATCGCGTTCCCAATGAGCGAATTAAAGAAATTCCCTATTCTTTTAAAGATCGCCTTTTTGGAACCTAAGCTTCCAGCCAAAATGGATCAAATCGCCAGTTTAGTACAATGTGCAGAGGTTGCAAAGCGAGAAGGACTCTTAGCACTTGAGGAAATTGCCAATAATACAACAGATCCTTTTTTCAAAAAGGGCCTAGAGTTGATTATTGACGGAAATGATATCGATTTTGTAGAAGAAGTATTATTTGATGAAGTAGAGGCCATTGATAAACGTCACAAAACTGGTGCTCTCATTTTCACACAAGCTGGTACGTATGCGCCAACTTTAGGGGTTCTTGGAGCAGTTGTCGGTCTCGTTGCGTCTCTCGGAAATCTGAATGATGTTGAAAAACTGGGCCATTCTATTTCAGCAGCCTTTATTGCCACGTTATTGGGGATCTTTACCGGGTATGTCCTTTGGCATCCACTTGCCAATAAATTAAAACGGATTTCAAAACGTGAGCAGGAAGTTAAACTGTTAGTAATCGAAGGACTACTTGCTATTTATCGAGGAATTTCACCTAGTGCATTAGAGAAGAAACTGACCGTTCACGTAGCACCTAAGGAACGTTCAAATTCAAATAAGAAAAATGGTGATAAGGGCAATGAGTAAGAAGCGTAGAAAATTTGATGACGAACATGAAGAACATATTGATGAATCGTGGCTCATCCCCTATGCCGATATTTTAACTCTTTTACTAGCATTGTTTATCGTATTATTTGCATCAAGTAATATTGATAAGCAAAAATTCCATTCCATCATGGAATCATTTAAATCGGAATTAACCGGTACAAATATCAAAGGTGATAATGAAGGGTTATCCGTGCAGCCTTCGAAAATTAAATTGCCTGATGCAACGACTGCGGACAAGCAAAATACACAGGAGAGTAAAAATCCGGCACCGACTACAGAAGATGCGGAGCTTAATAATTTGATGCAGCAATTGCAAAAGATTATTTCTGATAATCATTTAGAATCGGTCATCACCTTGCAGGAATCGAAACGCGGTGTGGAAATTGCCTTAAAGGATGTTATTTTATTTGACCCGGGAAAAGATGCGTTAAAACAAAGTTCCTTTACTACTTTGGACGCGTTGGCTAATGTGGCCAAATCCGTAGCTAATCCCATTAGCATAGAGGGTCATACAGATAATGTGCCGATCAGCAATTCGAAATTTGCTTCCAACTGGGAATTATCATCTGCTCGTGCCGTTAGTGTGCTGCATTATTTTGAATCAAAAAGTATCGATAAAAGCCGGCTGCAGTTTGTTGGATACGGAGAATATAAGCCGATTTATCCAAATGATACCGCTGAACATAAGCAGTCAAACCGCCGTGTTAATATCGTCATTTTAAGAAGTGACCAAAACTAGGCCTGACATTCAAAATCAGGCCTAGTTTTTTATTATGCTTTTACTTGGGAAAAATGCGTTACTTGCGAACATGCAGATTTACTTGCAAAATTTGTTCTGTTACTTGCAAAACTACCCTATTTACTCTCGTAACGATTACTTAACTGTCATCGGCACTACCCTCTGCCCAATGGCTGCGATTAATTCGGCCGACATTGGGAAGCTTAACGCTGCAGGGTCTTTCATTACCGCAGGAATAGTAAACTGTAAGGCCTCTTCGGTAATATTGAATTCCTTGAAGTCCGCTGGAAGGCCCACTTTATATTGTAATAAACGAATCTTTTCAACCACTTTTGCTAAAGCAGAATCTGCAGAATCTCCTCTCACCTCTACATTTAAGGCTTGTGCTAATTCCGCTACTTTTGGTAAATAAAGCTGTGGCACCATCTCCATGACGACTGGTAAAAAGACAGCATTTGCCAAGCCATGTGGGATCCGGAATAATGCCCCATAAGCATGAGCCATATTATGAACCGGAATCGCATTTAAGGCAAAACTAAAGGCGGTAATTCCCATGAGACTGGCCTGAAGCAAATCCATTCTCGCCTCCAAATTCCCTCCATCCTCTACAGCTACCGGAAGATTTTTTTCAATTAACCGAATGGCATGCAAGGCTTGGGCATCCGTTAATCCGGTCGCTGTTGGTGAGGCAAGTGCTTCAATTGCATGCGTTAAGGCATCAAAGCCGGTAAATGCTGTAATGAGCGGTGGCAAACCAACTGTTAAATCTGGATCTAGAATGGCCATGTCAGCACTAATAAATGGATTAATAATATTGGTTTTCATTTTAATTTCTTCATTATAAATAACGGCAATGGGAGATACTTCCGATCCGGTGCCGGCAGTCGTTGGAATGGCGATATGCGGGATAGGAATGTAATTGGCTTTCGGGAAGGATTCATATAATAGTCCTCCCGGAATGGCCTCTTTTATATCTGATAAACCCTTGTGAAGAGCATATTTAACCGCTTTTACTGTATCAAGAACACTGCCGCCGCCCACTGCCAGTAAGCTGTCCGCACCAATTTCTCTAGCATAGCGAACTGCATCATTGATGCAATGAGATTCTGCATCCTGAGCGATATCCAAATACGTTCCTACGAGCTCCGGCCCGCTACCATGACCTGTTAGATCAAAAATGGCCGCTACCTTTTCCACTATTCCGGCTTTTTCTAACCCTCTGTCGCTTAAAAGTAGAACCCGCTTCGCCCCTAAACCAGCGATTAAACTTGGGACCATTGCCCTTGAATTCGATCCGCTATATATACCTGTACGCAGCATGAACTGAGATAAGGAAGTTTTCATTTCATCTTCACCTCTTCATTAATTTTGGCCAAACAGAATTCCATACCAATTGCGTCGATCTAACTCAGGAACCATGGATGTATGCACATGCTTCACTTGAGTATAGGCATCAAGTGAATGCTTGCCCATTTCCCTGCCGATCCCGCTTTGTTTATAACCGCCGAACGGTGCATCATTGCGAAGCATATGCCAGTCATTGATCCAGACAGTACCCGCTTGAAGTCTCCGTGCTACATCGTAAGCTTTATTCACATCTTTAGTCCAAACACCGGCAGCCAAACCGTAAATCGAATCATTGGCCATTTTGATGGCATCCTCCAAATCCGAATAACGAATAACAGATAGGACCGGTCCAAAAATTTCTTCCTGAGCAATTTTCATATCATTCGTTACATTGGCAAAGATCGTTGGCTCAATATAATGTCCTTCTTCGCACCCCATCACTTTTACTTCCTTACCACCACAGACAAGTTCGGCCCCTTCTTTCTTACCAGCCTCAATATAGGAAAGTATAGTTTCCTTTTGCTTTTTAGAAATGACTGGTCCAATATCAGTGGTTGGATCGAGAGGATTGCCCACTTTTAATTTACTTGCCAGCCCGACAAGCCCCTGAATGACCTCATCGTATAGTTTATCTGGAACAAACAAGCGTGTTCCGGATTCACATAGTTGACCGGAGTGGAGGAAAACTCCAAATAAACTTCCCGGCAAGGCAATACTGAGGTCGGCATCCTCCAAAATAATGTTTGGTGATTTACCACCTAATTCCAAAGTTGTATTTTTGATGGTTTTTGAAGCAAGCTCCATAATTCTCCGGCCAACTTCCGTAGAACCAGTGAAAGCAACCTTATCTACTTGTGGATGAGAAACTAATGCTTCACCCACTTCTGCCCCTGGACCTGCCACGACATTGATGACGCCTGGAGGTACTACAGAGGAAATAATTTCAGCCAGCTTTAGAGTGGCCAGTGGCGTATAACTGGCAGGCTTCACCACCACTGTATTTCCCATCGCTAACGCTGGGGCAATTTTCCAAGTGGCAATCCACATTGGCAAATTCCATGGTGTTACGGCTGCACAAACCCCGATCGGTTCCCGCCAGACAAAGTTATGGGCAGGTCCTGGGAACGGAGGGACTGGAAGCGTTTCCGAAAATGGATATTCTAACGTGAATTTCGCCAATGTTTGAAATAAATCTACCATTTGGAGGACATCGATACTGCTGATTCGTCTTAATGTACCCCCAGAACTTATGGCTTCTAGATACACTAGTTCTTCAGCATGCTCGGCAATTTTATAAGAAATCGCATAGAGGACATTAGCGCGATCCTTCGGCTTCATGTTTTTCCAATCCCCTTGATCAAATGCTTCGCGGGCTGCTTTTACGGCACGATCGACATCGGCTGCAGTTCCTTTCGCCACCTTGGCCACTACTTGCCCATTTGCTGGGTTATACACATCAAACGTCTCATTACTGCTTGCAGGTTCCCATTTCCCATTAATAAAGTGGTAAAATGTTTGAACATCAACTTGAACGGTCATGACTACTTTTCCTCCCTTTTTATAAGATTCCAATCTCACTTTCTGTTACCCTATAAATCTCTTCAATTTTCTTGCCCTTTGCTCTTGCCAGAACATCCATCCTTACTGCCAGCTGTTTCATTGTAAAATTCATAATCTCCTCTGGATTTCCCCCGAACGACGTAACCTCCCTTCCTGCGGTGCCCTCTTGATTAAGTTTAATGGCTAATGGCGCCAATTCTCCCATTTTCATCATCACGAATTCGTAGAGATGTGGGTGCTCACAAATCAAACGCTGCAGCAAAAATGTGCCGTACCCTATATGTCTTGATTCATCCTTCTTTAAGTTCCCCACTCCTTCAAGCAGGCCTGGCATGATTCCGGCTGTTTCCAAGGCTGCATAGAAGGAAAAATATCCGGTTTCAGCCAATACCCCTTCAACAAACATATTGTAAACAACCGATGCTTCGGCAATGGCTTCTGGCGACTGGTCTGAAATGAGACGTCCCATGGCAGCTGGCAAAATTTCATAAAATATTTGTTTATAGGTGTCGGTGTGGAAATGGGCCAAGTCACCTTTTTCATCAAGGGCGTTAAGTACCCGGCGGAAAAATTCAGTATGCTTGGCTTCTTCATATAGAAAAGTGGTTAAAAACATTTCTTCTTCCAGGCGTCCTTCTTTAGCAATAGTCATGATTAATGGTAGTAGATCAAGTGTTACAGCTTCTTCACCTGCTTGAAATTGCGAAATCAATCTGAGGATATCATCTCGCTGTTCTGCGGTTAGCTTTTTCCAATCTTCTCGATCCTGACTGAAGTCAAGATCGGCCGGATTCCATGTTCCGACCCGTTTGGCCTTTTGATACAATCGATATGGAAATGAATCCTCTTGAATCCCCCTGCTGCTTGTTGTGATAAAAGTTCTTTTTTCCATAATGATGCTCCCTTCTTTTATTAAAATGATTGAGTGACGATGTCTGCAGCTGTTTTACGAAGATGGGTTTTTAAAATTTTGCCAACACCGTTTCTCGGTAAGGTATCTAGAAATACAATTCTTCTGGGTGTTTTGCTTTTCGCTAAATGGTCTTGACAATAGCGGAGTAATTCTTCTTCTGTTAAGTCAGCCCCAGGCTTTTTCACGACACAAGCGACCATTTCTTCGCCCATCCGTTCATCTGGGATCCCGACAACTGCGGCCTCTGCCACTTGTTCATGCCCACTCAAAATTTCCTCGATATCACGTGGATAAAGGTTGAAGCCTCCCCTAATGATCAAGTCTCTTTTCCGGTCCACAATATAGAGGTAGCCATCATCGTCCATCCGGGCCATATCGCCGGTATATAACCAACCATCCTTTAGGACGCGTTCAGTTTCTTCGAGATTTTGAAAATATCCAGGAGTAACATTGTCACCACAGACAATTAATTCTCCCACCTCTCCAAGTGGTACCTCAACTCCTGCATCATTAACAATTTTCACTTCGACCCCAGGAATCGGAATGCCGACTGATCCCGGTTTAATATCGAACCCTTTTCGATGGGCCGAAACCACTGGTGCTGCTTCCGATAACCCATAGCCTTCATATACCTTGGCACCAAACTTTTTCTCAAAAGCATAAAGCAGAGCAACTGGCAATGGCGAGGAACCCGAACCGACCGATTCCAATGAAGAAGTATCGAATTGGTCGGCCTGTGGATAGGACACCATTGCATAAATCATCGCCGGTACAGCCGAAAAGGACTTAACCTTATGCGTTTCAATCGCTTTGAACACTTCTTTTACATCAAAATGGGAGAAAACCGCAATAGATCCACCCGTCAAAAACGAAATATTAGAAACGGTCAATCCATATACATGAGCAAGCGGAAGAACTCCTAATGTAGTTCCCCGTTCTGTCTCATTGTGTTTAGCTGAATTCTCTGCATTGGAATACAAATTTTTATGAGTCAATAGCACCCCTTTTGGATTCCCAGTGGTTCCAGAGGTGTATAAAATGACTGCAGTATCATCAGACATCACCTGGTCCAGTAGTGTGCTGTTCCCCTCGACCATCACATCATAAAAGTTTTTGAGTGTTCCATTTGAGGGAACATCTACAACGATTACTTGCGGTTCTGAAGGTATTTCTTCAAGGGCCTTTTCAACATTTTCCAGTACAAAAGAAGAAGTTATGACTGCCTTTGCCCCCGAATTACGGGCAATATAATGCAGTTCTTTTGGATGAAGCATGTACATAACCGGAACAATAATCGCCCCAGCCCTAGTGATTCCCTGATATGCCATGATGACTTCAGGACAATTGGGCAGACAAACCATCACCCGATCACCTTTTTTAATCCCCAAGTTTAGCAGTCCGTGGGAAAACCGATCGGCAAAATCCTTGATTTGAATATTGGTAAACGTCTTATTTTTGAAAAATAAAAAAGGATACTCACTAAATTCAGTGATATTTAATTCCAGTAAGTCTTTTAGCTTCACACAATCCTCTCCCTTTAAAAATGGTTTATGTGAGTTGGTAAGTGATAAGAGTTTCGGTTTGGTGTTTATGAAAAACTTGATTCCGATCTTCCAATAAATCAAGATGACCTTGGATTTGCGATAACCCTAAATAAATCGTACTTCCTTGTAATCGCGGATACATGACCTGACAGATCGCAAATATACTCTTTGGACCGTCGGATAATATATGTAAGATCTGATTGCAGCGCTTTTCCTGTTCTTGAAATCTTTTTTCAATCAAGAGATCATGCCCTGTAAATGAATCACCGTGTCCGGGGAAAATAGTTGCTAACGGCAGTTTTTTTACTCTTTCCAGAGAATTTCTATATTGCAATAACGGTTTTTGCCGCTCTGCTTCGCCTGGATTGGGCGGTTCAATAAAGGCATTCACTGAAAATGACTTTAATAAATGGTCGCCAGCAATGGCCTCCCCTGTTTCCCGATTCCATAACAAAATATCCGACTGACTATGGCCAGGGACATATACCACTTCAAAGTCCACTCCACCTAACGGAATCACAGCACCATCTTTAAGAAACGAAACCTTTTCCCATTTTTCCTCGCGAAATCGCCGCTTTACGATATGTTTCTCTGGATCCGCACCACAGCTCGATAAAAATTGGTGAAAAAATAGTTGCGTTCTTTCAAATACATCCATCCAAGCGTTAATCCATCCACGTGCTTGCTCATGGACAAAAACGGGTAGTTCTGCCTCTTCCTGAATAAATGAAATCGCTCCGGCATGATCGTCATGGATATGGGTCAAAACAATTGAATCGAGATCCCTCAAGGAAACACCATGTTCGAGCATTTTTTCTCTAAGCTGATCATAGGCTTTTTTACCTGGATTCCCCGTATCCACCAACGTCACCGTCTCACCTTTTACCAAAAAAGCATTTACCTTTCCCTCAGCAAAATGAGTATCCAATTCCAAAGGAATAATGTTTGCCATAGCAGTCTCCTCCTATCCAATTTTGTTATGATTACCACGTACATTAGGAGGTTGGACGAATCTACTTAAAAACTATATTTCTAGTAACCCAGAATTATGATCATGATCTCCTAAATGTGGAATTATTTTTTTCAAAAAACAATCCCCCTTGCTAGTTCCAAAAGTTTCTGTCTAATCTGCAAGGAGGACATAATACGCTATTTCAATTTGATTGGTACGATTTTCCCATCTTTAACAGCAGCTACTTCCAGTTCACCGTCAAAGCCGCCATCAATGAATTTGTTAAACTGATAAATTCTCACATTTTCAGGGATATTTTCGACACCCTTCTGCATCTCAGCCTGAATCTTCTCGGGATCATCCACAGAACCCGCCGCTTTCATGGCTTCTGCAAAAATATAGGTGGCAATATAGTTCAGACCTGCTTCTGAGCCGGGATCTTCACCATACTTTTCTTTATATTTTTTCGCAAAATCTGGAATAGCCGGACTGTTCTTAGACTCTACCAGCGGCATAACACCAATCGAACCGTTTAATAGATCATAAGATCCCGTTACCTTCTTCATTTCATCAAATTTCGCCTGATCCATCACGATGAAGCCGCCTTTGAATCCAAGCTCTCTGGCCTGCTTCGCCACTTTGGCAGTCGGTTCAGAGGCACCGCCAATGAACAGAACATCTGGCTTTTGCTTTAACGCATTTGTCACAACAGTGAAGAAATCTGTTTCTTTTGTAAAGTCAATGGCTGAATTGTAGACAACCTTACCGCCCTGTTTTTCCCAATACGCTTTTAACTTCTCGGACCAGTCCTTGCCATATTGGGAAGCTGTAGGAAGAAAGGCAATCTTTTTGCCGTAATTTTTCATTTCATATTCTGTGAATGGTTTCAGGTATCCGTCATAACGCGGAGGGATCCTTACAGTCAACTTGTTGCCGACTTCAGAAACCTTAGGTTCGCTAGTGTAAGCACCGATAATGAATTTATCTTGTTGATTAAACACTTGAAGGGCAAAAACACCGCCGCTGTGTGGAGTGAAAATAATAGGGGTTTTGTTTTCCTGAACCAATCTCTTGGCATTGGCCCCGGCTTCATTCGGTAAGTATTTGTCATCCAAGGAGACTATGTTCAACTTATATTTTTTACCTGCAACATCGATTCCGCCGCCTCCATTAATTTCTTCGGCAGCCATTTTAATCCCATTTAACGTACGCTCGCCATAAAAGGCAGCCGGTCCACTTAACGGTCCGGTATACCCTATATTCACCGTTCCAGCAGCATCTTCTGTCTTTCCTCCACCTTCGGAAGCTGGCTTTGTGCTTGCCTTCTCCTCTTTCGTACTGTTACAAGCAGCAAGGCTGAAAATCATGATAAAAATAAACGCTAACATGAAAATCGACTTCATTCGTTTCATCGGCTTTCCCCCTTATATTTTTTTCTATTGCAGACAATCCCTAATGTTCTGACTGAAATACCACCCCCTTAAAATAGCAAAGGTTTATGCGCCAATGTACGCCTTTCTTACGTCATCATTGGCAAAAAGCTCCTCTGAGGACCCTTTCAGGACGATGGTTCCATTTTCAAAAACATAGCCTTTATCGGCAATTTTTAAAGCGGCATTGGCGTTTTGTTCCGCCAATAGGATGGTTGTACCTTCCCGATTAATTTGTTGGATAACCTCAAACATTTGTTCAACAATTAAGGGGGCGAGTCCAACAGAAGGTTCATCAAGCAGCATCAACTTCGGTTTGGCCATTAATGTTCTGCCAATTGCTAGCATTTGCTGTTGCCCTCCACTGAGAGAGCCAGCGGCGTCATTCCTTTTTTCCTTTAAGATGGGAAATAATTCGTAAACGTGATCTAATGACCGTTTGATTTCCTCTTTTTTGCGGCGATGGATGAATGCGCCCATTCTTAGATTTTCTTGGACGGACATGGCTGGAAACAACTTTCTACCTTCTGGGCACTGGCCAATTCCCAATTGGACAATTTGGTCGGCTGATCGTTTATTGATTGTTTTGCCATCAAAGATGATTTCTCCTTGTGAGGCCCTGTTTAATCCGCTGATGGCGCGGAAGGTCGTGCTTTTACCTGCACCATTAGAGCCTAACAAGACAACTATTTCCCCTGTAGTCACTTCAATATTAATGTCATGGACAGCCGTATAGCTGCCATATTTGACTGAGACATTAGTAAGCTTAAGCACTGGAACTCCCTCCCAAATACGCTTTAATGACGGTTTCATTGTTACGAATTTCCTCGGGAGTTCCTTCGGCAATTTTTTCCCCGTAATTAAGAACCATGATTTTATCAGCGATTTTCATAATCATTTGCATTTTATGTTCAATCAGACAGACGGTACTTCCCCTACTCACCATTTTTCTCATTAAATGGGCAAGGCCTTCGGTTTCATCTGGGTTGACCCCTGCTGCAGGCTCATCGAGAAAGACAATTTCCGGGTCAGTAGCAAGGGCAAGAGCAAAAGCCGTCCGCTTTTTCTCCTCCTGAGTCAGCCCGCCCACCAGTTTTTCGGCAACATGCTGCAACTCCACAAATTCCAGCACTTCCATTGCTTTTTCACGACACTGTGCTTCCTCCCGTTTTAACCGAGGAGTTCTTAAAATCGCATCGACTAAAGTGGATTTTGTCCTTAATCGATGCCCAACAATGACATTGTCCAACACGGTCGATTGCTCAAATAGATTTGTCGTTTGAAAAGTGCGTGCCACACCTAGCTCGGCAATTTTATTGGAAGGAAGCTTGGAAATATCCTGTCCTTTGAACACAACAGTTCCTGAACTCGGACGGTGAAACCCGCTGATTAAATTGAAAAAGGTGGATTTTCCAGCCCCATTTGGCCCGATAATCGCATTGATTT
>NZ_JBALNY010000163.1:10996-18806 GCF_036962145.1 Bacillus sp. JJ1764
CTAGAAAGCTCATGCTAAACCTCATCGGACTGTAATTCTTGAGTTTGTTTGCTCAACACAGACGTTTTAGCCGTACGGTGAAGCTGTTTATTTTTCAAAAATAAACTTGAAACCGCCCCCACGATCCCACGAGGATAAAAAATGACCAGCAAGGTGAGGACAGGGCCAAAGATTAACATGCGATATTGCTGGAAATCTTGTAAAAACTGTGATAGCCAAACGATTAATAAAGTTCCGACAAGTGGGCCGCTCAATGTTCCAATTCCACCGATCAATAAATAGGTTAATAGATCAAACGTAATAGTAATGGAGCCAATGTCAGGACCAATAAATCTCACAAAAGAAGCGTATAATGCTCCTGATAAACCGGCAAAAAAGGTGGATAAAACAAAGACAGTTAATTTATTTTTCATGGTGGAAATACCGATGGTCTGGGCTAAATCTTCACTGTTCCGGATCGCAATGTAGGTTCTGCCTGACAAAGAATGGATGATTCGGTACATGATGAATACAACTAGCAGGAGGAAAAATAAGACTAGATAGTAGTGGGAAATCTCTGTTTCAAATGTAATGGGGCCAATAGCTGCAGGTGCAGGAATGCCAATTAATCCGCGCACACCTTCGGTTAATGTTTCCCATTTATCGATAACGAGATAGAGAATATAACCTAAACACAGTGTATAGATCGCGAAAAAATGCTCTTTTGTACGTAATGCAATCAGCCCTACTATGAATCCAATAGCGCACGTAATAAGCAAAGACAGGATGAAAGCCAGCCAAAAGTTCATTTGTTGTTTAACCGTGAGGATCCCTAACGAATAGGCACCAATGGCAAAGAATCCGGCATGCGCTAGTGACAGGTATCCCGTATAGCCTGCCAGTAAATTTAAACCGTAGACTCCGATCATCCAAATGAACGCCAGTGTCATCACGTGAATAAAATAGCTGTTAGGGACAACAAGAGGAAAACTGATGCTGAATAACACTAGAATAAGAATGATGGTTCGTTTGTTAAGCCATTTTGCCATTAATGTCCCCCCTTAGAAAATAATCCTGTTGGTTTCACGGTCAGAATAATGACAAGGAGAACAAACGCGATGATGTCCTTATAATCATTGGAGATATACGTAGCGCCAAGACTTTCACTAAAGCCTAAAATATAGACGCCCACAATAGCTCCAGGTATACTGCCCATTCCGCCCAGAATAATAATGACAAATGCTTTTAAAATAACAAGACTTCCCATCCCGGGAAAAACAAGATTGATGGGTGCTGATAAAGACGAAGCAATCGCTGCCAGTCCGCCTGAGATCATAAAGGTGAGCATTGCAACCTTATTTGTATTGATCCCTACTAAATTAGCACCCTCACGATTTTGGGACATGGCAATAATAGTAGAACCGGTAAAGGTTTTTTTCAGGAACAGATATAGCAGAATCATCACCACAATAGCGGCTACGACAATCAAAATCCGTTGCATGGTAAAAGTGAGACCGAAAATTTGAACCACTCTCTCATAAGGAGTTGGCATACTTTGGTATTCCGCTCCCCAAAAATATTGAGCAAAGGCTTCGAGGAATAAGAGAATGCCAATTGCGGCAATTTTATCATGGATTGGCGGTGCTTCTCTTAACGGATGAAAAACGAAACGTTCCATTAATACTCCGATGAGTCCGACTGCGATAATGGAGACAAAAATCGCCAACCAATAATGGAGACCGTATTTGGTCATCATTGTTAGCGTTATGTATCCGCCCATCATATATAAAGCACCATGCGCAAAATTGGGAATGTGCAATATACCATATACGAGCGTCAATCCCAAGGCAACTAAAGCGTAAACACTACCGATGGTTAAACCGTTGAACAGCTGCTGAATCAGAATCTCCATAGCTCTCCCCCTTTTTTGTATGTAAGGGGGCCTCCTTTGTGGTCTGCCCCCATAGGTTTGAATTATTTCACTTCTGCCTTTTTCTTTTCCTCGTCTTGCAGGGTACGCCATAATATTTTGCCACTGGAAGTCATTGGGAATTGTTTTCTAAACTCGATTATTCTTGGATATTTATAAGCAGCCATATGTTCTTTCGACCACTCGATAATTTCCTCGGCTGTGATTGATCCCTCATACCCCTCATTTAAAATGACGAATGCTTTAACGGTTTCACCTCTTCTTGGATCGGGTACACCCACTACACAAGCCTGCTGAATGGCTGGATGTTTGTAAAGATACGACTCAACCTCCGTTGGCCACACCTTAAAACCAGAGGCATTGATCATCCGCTTTACTCGATCGACAATGAAGTAATAACCCTCATCATCATAGCGGCCAATATCACCTGTTCTGAAAAACTTTTTCCCTTCGATTTCGATAAAGGAGCTGCGATTTTCATCATCGCGATTATAGTAACCGATCATCACTTGCGGTCCATTTACGATAATCTCTCCAACCTGATTCACTCCTAACACCTTTCCTGATGCAGGATCAATAATTCTGGAATCTACATCAAAGGATGGTATTCCGAGACATTGCATTTTAGGCCGTTCAGGTGGATTAAAGTGCGTTTGGGCAATTGTTTCAGAAAGGCCATAACCCTCTACGAATCTCAGCCCGGTTAAGTTATATAATTTTTCACCAACCGCTTCTGGAAGTGCCGCTCCACCACCGGAAATAGAGGTTAACGAGGCAATATCTTCAGCTTGGAGATTAGGATTTGCCAAGAAATCCACAATCATTGTGGCAATTGTCACCCAGTGCGTGCAGCCTAAATTTTTAATAAGCTCAACAGCTGCATCCCGATTCCATCTTGTCAAAATGACCATCGTACTTCCGCTGAAAATAGGCATATGCATACTGTGGACCATCCCCGTTACATGAAAAAGCGGCAAGCTCATCAAGTGGATGGCATTCGGAGTTGAAGACGACCAGTGGTAGGCTCCAACCGTGTTTGCGTTTACTGTCCGATTGGTATGCATACAACCTTTCGGGAGTCCGGTTGTCCCTGATGTATAGGGTAACACTGCCAAATTGTCAGCTTTTGCTGTATGCTCAGATGGAGACAAGTTCGCTTCAAGTGCATCCTTCCAAAGAAAGTGTTCTGGATATGAAAAGACCGCTCGCTGTGCCTCTACCTCTTTTGGAAGCATCCCCTCAAAACCCTCATCAATATAATCCGAATAGGCTGCAATCAATAGATTGCTTAGAGATGTTCTTTTAAGAAGCGGGCTTACACGGTCATATAATTCTTGTCCCACAATTGCTGCCTTAATCTCGCAATCTCGAACATAAAACTCTAGTTCATCCGCTACTAGCATAGGATTAATCGGAACCACAACGGCATTAGCCCGCAAAATCGCATAAAATCCGATCACAAATTGCGGGGAATTTTGCATAAACAGCAAGACCTTTTCACCTGATTCTACCCCAAGCTTCTGCTGCAAATAGCCTGCCATTGCTGTTACCTGTTCGTCCAGTTCCTGGTACGAGATTTTACCACCGTAATAAAAGATTGCAGTCTGATCAGGATATCTCTCAGCGCTTACCCGCAAATTATCATAAAGCGAAGTTTCCGGCACCCGTAAGGACTTCGAAATCTTCGGCCAATGTGCAAAATGAAGACTTACCACAAACACATCTCTCCTTTGATGATTTTTTAGTGCTAGCCACCTTTAGAATGATAGCGTTTCCAAAATGGTTATGGTGACAGTCACCAATAAACTCTCATACCCCTTTAAATGGTTTGAAAGTAGGTACTGGTGACAATCACCGGCTGATTATTCGCGTTCTAAAATGGTTGCAATACCTTGACCGCCGCCAATACAGGCTGTGATAAGGGCATATCTGCCACCGGTTCGTTTTAGTTCATAACAAGCTTTGGTTGTGAGAATGGCGCCTGTAGCACCAAGCGGGTGGCCGTGGGCAATGGCTCCCCCGTTAACATTGACTTTTTCCAAGTTCATTTCTAATTCACGGTTACAGGCTAGCACCTGTGCCGCAAATGCTTCGTTAATTTCAATAACATCCATTTGATCCAATGTCAGACCAGATTTCTCCATGACTTTTTGAACTGCTGGAACAGGCCCGATGCCCATGATATTTGGGTCTACCCCGGCGACAGCATATTGTCTGATTACAGCTAATGGTTGCAAACCTAACTCTTCCGCTTTTTCCCGAGACATAATGACAAGTGCAGAGGCTGCATCATTCAAACCTGAACTATTGCCCGCTGTAACCGTTCCACCTTTTAAGAAGGCTGGCTGAAGCTTGGATAATCCTTCGAAAGTCGTTTGCGGTCTTGGATGCTCATCCGTTTTAACGACAACTGGTTCGCCCTTTCGAACTGGAATGGTGATTGGCACAATTTGTTCATCGAAGCGCCCCTCTGCCATGGCTACTGCCATCCGCTGCTGACTTCTTAGGGAGAATTCATCCTGTTCCTCCCTTGAAATATCGTATTTTTTCACTAAATTTTCTGCGGTGATTCCCATTGGCGGGTCGCCGATTTCGGCTGGGGACAACTGAGATTTTTTAAAGCTTGGTGGTGCGGAACTGTATGGCTTATCCGGACGATCCATTAAATAGGGTGCACGGCTCATACTCTCAGTCCCCCCTGCTATAAAGATGTTGCCATCTCCTGCCCGGATTGCCTGTGCAGCCAGATTGATTGCGTTAATACCGGAACCGCATTGACGATCAACCGTAATTCCAGGGATTTCAATCGAAAGCCCGGTCTGCAAAGCTGTTAATCTAGCGATGTTTCCTCCACCTGATAACACATTTCCAAAAATAACGTCCTCGATCCATTCAGGTGCAATATTTGCTATTTTTACAGCTTCTTTTATCACTTCGGCACCAAGTATATGCGCCGGAACTGTCGCAAGTGCTCCACCTTGTCGGCCAATTGCAGTTCTTACCGCTGAAACAATCACAGCATCTCTATTCAAATTTTTGAACCTCCCTTGAAATCTATTAAACCTACATCACATGCGCTCCGCCATCAACAACAATCACATCGCCGGTAACGAAATCCGAAGCCTTCGATGCTAAAAATAGAGCGACTCCTTTAATATCGGTATCTGAACCAAATTTTCGCAGCGGCGTTCCTTCAAGGATGGCATTTCCACCTTTCTCCAGTAGCCCTTTAGACATTTTAGTCGGGAAAAAGCCCGGTGCGATGGCATTTACATAGATGCCATGCTCGCCCCATTTAACAGCTAAATCCTTGGTAAATGTGATGACAGCACCTTTGCTGGCATTATAGCCGATTGCATTCATCACTTTTGGATTAGACCCCTTTATCCCAGCTACAGAGGCAATATTGATGATTTTGCCTGATTTTTGCTCAATCATGACTTTTCCAACTGCCTGCGACATTAAGAATGTTCCTGTTGCATTAACATTCATGACCTTTTGCCATGCCTCTAACGGCATCTCTTCAACAGGTGCTCCCCAGGATGCCCCGCTATTATTGACTAAAATATCGATTCGACCAAATTTCTCCATCGTTTGCTCGACGACATGATTTACATCTTCCGGATTGCTGACATCGCATTTAAATGCCAAGCTTTCAACCCCAAGACTTTTAAGCTCTTCGCTAACTTCCTGACAAGCTTCCAGTTTTCTCGAACAGACCACTATATTTGCGCCCGCCTCGGCTAAGCCCTCCGCAATTTGTTGGCCTAGTCCCCTGCCACCGCCAGTTACTAATGCTGTTTTTCCCGTTAAATCAAACAATTCTTTTACATGCATCCGTCATATCCCCCTAGTCAATCTTATAGGTACTTTTTCAATTCATATCTGGCGATGGCGCGGCGGTGTACTTCATCAGGACCATCAGCAAGTCTTAAGGTCCGGATGTTTGCCCAACTAGCTGCGAGAGGAACATCATCGCTGACGCCGGCAGCACCAAACGCCTGAATCGCACGGTCGATTACCTTTAAGGCCATATTAGGGGCAACCACTTTAATCATGGCGATTTCGCCTTTTGCTTCCTTATTACCAGCAGTATCCATCATATAGGCAGCCTTTAATGTAAGCAATCTTGCCTGTTCAATTTCAATTCTCGAATCAGCAATCCATTCTTGAATAACGCCTTGTTGGGAGAGTTTTTTTCCAAAAGCCGTACGCTCTTGAACGCGCTTACACAACTCTTCCAATGCCCGTTCCGCTGCACCGATTGATCTCATACAGTGGTGAATTCTCCCTGGTCCTAGGCGCCCCTGGGCTATGGCAAATCCTTTTCCCTCCCCCCAAAGCATATGAGAAGCTGGTACTCTAACATTTTTATACTCTATCTCTGCATGTCCGTGCGGAGCATGATCATATCCAAAAACAGGGAGCATTCTTTTAATGGTTACCCCAAGAGTATCGAGTGGCACAAGAATCATAGATTGCTGCTCATATGTAGGAGCATCCGGATCATTTTTACCCATCACAATGGCAATTTTACATCTGGGATCACCTGCACCGGAGGACCACCATTTCGTTCCATTGATGACATATTCGTCTCCATCACGAATAATACTGGCCTGAATATTGGTTGCATCTGAGGAAGCTACATCAGGCTCAGTCATTGAAAAACAAGACCGAATTTCCCCATCCAACAATGGCTGAAGCCACTTTTCCTTTTGTTCTTTTGTGCCGTATCGAACTAATACTTCCATATTTCCTGTATCGGGAGCAGCACAGTTAAATACTTCCGGGGCAATGCTGGAACGGCCCATGATTTCACATAACGGGGCATATTCCAGATTTGTGAGCCCTGCGCCATATTCACTTTCCGGTAAAAATAAATTCCATAATCCGTGCTGTTTTGCTTTTTCTTTTAATTCTTCCATGATGGACGGGATCTTTGAGAACGGATCTTTTGCATCCAGCTGTTCATAATAAAGTTTTTCATTCGGGTAAATATACTCATCCATGAAATCTATGAGTTTTTTCTGAAGGTCCTTTACTTTTTCGGAATAACTAAAATTCATTTCAGTCCACTCCCTTTACATACCAACTAGTTAGTATGTTAATAGTTATAATAATATCAAAATTTTTAGAATATTCAATAGCTAGTATTCGTCAATTTTCTTGGTATTTTTCCGTGGTTATAGTCGCTCCACCATGATGGCCATTCCTTGGCCTCCCCCTACACAAAGGGTTGCAATACCCCTTTTTTGATTTCTGCGTTGCAGTTCATACAATAAAGTGGTAAGAATTTTGGCACCGGTTGCACCGAGCGGATGTCCTAGGGCAATCGCACCTCCGTTTACATTCACTTTTTCGGGATTCACTTTTAATTCCTGTATGACCGCCAAGGACTGTGAAGCAAACGCCTCATTTAATTCTATCAAATCAATCTCTTCAAGCGTTATGTTCGTACGATTTAACAATTTCTGCACTGCCGGAACCGGACCAATCCCCATAACTTCCGGTTCAACACCCACTGCTGCCCAATCCACGATTCTAGCTAACGGCTGTAACCCTAGTTTTTCCGCGTGTACTGCAGACATTATAACCATCGCGGCAGCACCATCATTTCTCCCACAAGAGTTTCCGGCTGTTACCGTGCCGTTGTCTTTAAAAACCGGTCTGAGCATGGCTAAAGAGTCGATGGTGGTTTCCGGACGCGGATGTTCATCTCTATCAAAGATAAATGAGCTTTTTTTATTTTTGATTTCTACAGGTACAATTTCTTCTACAAAACGATTATTAGCGATGGCATCTGCCGCTTTTCTTTGGCTTTTAAAAGCAAAAGCATCCTGATCCTCACGTGAAATGGAATACCTTTGCGCTACATTTTCAGCGGTGATCCCCATCCCAAGC
>NZ_JBALNY010000163.1:18863-19039 GCF_036962145.1 Bacillus sp. JJ1764
AAGCGGGAGTTTCGCAGATAAATTGGTGCATGGCTCATACTTTCCGTTCCACCAGCCACGATGATATCCCCATGGCCTGTTGCAATTTGCTGTGCCGCGCATGCGATCGCCTGCAACCCAGAAGCACATAAACGATTAATTGTAAAAGCTGATACTGTCTCTGGAAGCCCCGCCCT
>NZ_JBALNY010000163.1:19139-19873 GCF_036962145.1 Bacillus sp. JJ1764
CCGCTTCATCGCCTCTTTGATCACAATTGCAGCAAGCTGACCGGAGTTCAAACTTTTTAATGCACCGCCATATCTACCTACCGCTGTTCTAACTGCGCTTACAATGACTATTTCGTTTTCCATTGCAATCCCCCCAGCTAGCTGTATTCTATTTCCAGTTGCGCAGCTATAATATTTTTCTGAATTTCTGATGTTCCCTCATAGATTCTGGTAATCCTAGCATCCCGGTAAAACCTTTCAACCGGATAATCAGCGATATAGCCTAATCCACCATGAATCTGAACAGCTTTGTCAGCGACCCGATTATAAACCTCTGATCCATAAAGCTTTAGCATGGCTGCTTCCTTAATTACTTTCATCCCTTGATCAACCATCCAGGCAACACGATAAGTAAAGGAACGAAGCGTTTCGATTTCCACGGCCATTTCAGCGAGCATATGACTGACTGCTTGATTTTTAATGATTGGTTTGCCAAACTGAACCCGTTCAAGTGCGTATTTTGTGGACATATCGAGTAGCTTTTGACAGGAACCTAAATTCCTGGATGCCAATCCTGCTCGTCCGTTGGCCAAAATCTTCAACGCATTTACATAACCTTGGCCTTCTTCCCCAAGCACATTTTCTACCGGAACCTCGCAATCTTCAAAAATTAATTCCGCAGAATGAGAGCCTCTTAATCCCATCTTTTTCTCCACCGCACCGACTTTGAATCCAGGGAAATCTTTTTCCACGAT
>NZ_JBALNY010000164.1:0-1419 GCF_036962145.1 Bacillus sp. JJ1764
GGGATATAGAAAATATAGAGAATTCCTTAGAAAAGGTTTTTGATTTTACTTTAGATAAAGAGCTGTACTTAGGTATTATTAAACATTTTTGTAATGTGTTTTTTGATGATATAGAAAATCGAAATTTAGAGCGTGCTAAAGAGTTTATATTGGAGTATATAAAAAAGAATCATCAAAATATTAAAAAGATGAATTTGATTATGGATATAATTCATAATACGAGAAATGAATGGTTTTATGATGTAGTAAAAACTTTTGTAAGTAACAATCAAGACTTGAATGTGTTCTCCAAGATTTGGTGGCTAAAAACAAGTAGAAGTTTTAGTGGAGATCAGTTGATAAGCGATTTAGAGGCTACTGACTGGAGACAAATATTAAATATAATAAATGAAATCGACTTGGGAATAAAATTAATACCTATAAAAAGATATGTAGCAACTAGAATAGAACAATTAATGCAGTATGCAGAAGAGGAAAGAAAAAATAGGTTTTTAAGAGGCAATTAAGAGGTTATTAGTATATACAATACTGTTCTCTATATTTAAAAAGACAAGTGTTATTAATTGTGTTTTATGTTCTATTATTATTAAATAAGTTATATTTCATCTTGAGAAATTTAACCTAAAGAAACTGCATCACGACAACACTTACAACATTGTTGAGTATTTTAGAAATTGTTATAGGAAATGGAAACAGCCTACTTTTTAGAAGGTTAGGCTGTTTCAATCTTCTGTATGAGTGCATTTATAAAGATTACTGTTAAGCAATTAGGTTCCTATATATTCAGGTTTTAAACATCCCTAGAATGGATTAGTTCCTATTAATAAAAGAAGTTATACCTCGACAGCTTCTTTTGCTAAACTATCATAGTGAAGCTCAGTTAATTGAGATTGAAGGAAATCATCATTTAGTAATTTCAAAAATAAATTTTTGGATTTTTTTGTTGTTAGCCTTATTCTTGATTTATCATCATTAAATTCAAATTTACCTCTTAATGTTGGATAAGTATTAACAAATTTAATAATAGTATCTGCCGGAATTCTGTTAAGGACTGGTGAATGTACTCCAATTTTAGTTAGTTTACGAGCAAAAGTAATGTCTTCTTTCATTTCTTCTAGAGAATTTATGTCTTCAATTAAATTTGCAGCTTCTATTTCATTTATTGTTCTCTCTGCAGTTGCCTTAATAACATCGTGAAAACTAAAAAACTTTTCAAGAATATTTATATTCTTTATAAATAAATGATCATTTAAACGGAAGAAATCGAAATCAGGATATATTCTCAAAACGTCATCAGACATTTCTTTAAATCTAGTTGCGTTTCCCAATTTAATTAAAGGTATCCCCTTGCTATCTTTTTTATATAAATTAATTGGAAAGTTTCTTTTATATGATATTAATGTATTATCGTTATAATAT
>NZ_JBALNY010000165.1:0-5629 GCF_036962145.1 Bacillus sp. JJ1764
GGTATGAAAGCCAAAACCGGGACGAGCAAGAAAGAAACTGTCATTCATCGAGGATGTGAAAGACAAAACCAGGACGAGCAAGAAGAAAAAGGGCCCTCATCGGGTAAAAAGTCTAAATATAAATAAGTCACAAATTTTCTTGAAAAGGTTATACCTCTAACGGGGTATAGCCTTTTTTATTTAGTAGTTTTGTTACCTAATAAGTTATTTTCAAAAATAAATAAATTATTTTAAAAATTACGATTGAAATTATTGTACTGTTAGAATATAATACAAGGCATAACAAATAAAAAAGCGTTTTCATAAAGGGGGTGAATCAATTTGAAAGTAGCCGGAATGAATATCACTTTTAAGCATTTCCCATTCCAAACCTTTTTGGATTGTATGGATCAACTAGGAATGAAAAGCATTGAATTGTGGGCAGGGGAGCCACACTTATATGTTTATCGTCATGCCTTGGGCAACATTAGAAACATCAGAAAAGAAGTAAAGGCAAGAGAGATGAATATTGTCTGCTTTACCCCGGAACAATGTGTTTATCCATATAATATCGCTGCATCGGACACACATTTACGTAAGGCAAGCATTGATTATTTTATAGAAAATGCTTATGCAGCACTTGAACTTGGGACGAATATGATGCTGATTACTTCGGGTATTGGAGACTTTTCTGTCACCCGTGAGGAATCATGGAAGTATGCCAGTGACTCCATCTATCAGCTCACAAAAGTAGCTGAAAAGGAAGGGCTGACTCTTGCACTGGAGCCATTAACCAGGTTTGAATCTAATCTGATTGTTAGTGTCAAGGATCTTGAAAAAATGATCGGAGAAATTAAATCTCCTGCATTAACAGGGATGATTGATACAGTGGCAATGCGATTGGCAGGAGAAACGCCAGATGACTATTTTTCCAACCAGTCAGGTATTAGTCATTTCCACCTCATTGATGGAGATGGACAAACAGACGCCCATCTTGGACTCGATGACGGTTCACTAAATTGGAGGGAGTATTTATATAGCCTGCAAAAGAACCAATACGATGGGTATCTCACCCTCGAAATTATGGGCTCGCAATATTATCAAAATCCGCATGAGGCCCTCAAGAAATCGGTTAATAAAGTAAAAGAATTAGGAATTATATCTTCTTGATATGGAGGAACTCTTATGAGTAATGGCACACTGACAAGAAAATTGGGCTTCTGGTCGGCTTTGGCAATCGCAGTAGGAACCACAGTCGGTTCGGGGATCTTCGTTTCATCGGGTGACGTAGCGAAAGCTGCTGGTACACCGACAATCTCTATTCTTGCATGGATCATCGGGGGCATTATTGCCATTCCACAGGTAATGGTATTGGCGGAACTGTCAACAGCCTATCCCCAAAATGGAAGCGGTTATGTTTATTTGAATAAAGCAGGCTGGCGGCCATTGGCCTTTCTATATGGATGGGCAACGTTTTGGGCGCTTGACCCTCCGTCCATTTCCATAATGGCATTGGCCATTGTGTCCTATGTTGCTTCCTTTTTCCCATTCTTCTCCGGGATTGCTGGGAAACTATTAGGTGTCGCAATTATTTTAATTATTACTTCCATCCACTATCGCAGTGTCAAAGAGGGCGGTTTTTTCCAAGTTCTGATTACCGCCATCAAAATTATTCCATTCTTAATTGTTATTGTACTGGGCATTATGTATATGAATCCAGAGCATTTTTCTTATACTCCTGCATCAGGCACGGTGAAAACTAGTTTAATTGGAGGAGTATCCGCCACAACCTGGGCCTATACAGGTATGGCAGCCATATGTTTTATGGCAGGGGAATTCAAAAATCCAGGAAAAGTGCTGCCAAAAGCACTGATCAGTTCTGTGTTTATCGTCCTTGGTTTATATACATTACTAGCTGTTTGCGTGACAGGTCTAATGCCTTTTGAAAAATTAATCCACTCAAGTGCAGCAGTATCGGATGCGGTTAAGTATATTCCTGGTTTTTCTGGAATGGCTTCTTCCTTTGTCGCGATTACTGCGATTATCGTTATTTTGGGATCTTTGAGCTCTTGCATCATGTTCCAGCCTAGACTTGAGTACGCCATGGCGAAGGATGGTCTGTTCTTCCAACGTTTTGCAAAAGTTCATCCTAAATATGAAACACCAAGTTTTTCGATTATTGTTCAGGTTACCTATGCCTGTATTCTAGTATTCTTTAGCAATTTAACCGCGCTGTTAGGGTATTTCACCCTCATTCAATTAGTCATTAATATTTTGGACTTTGCAGCTGTTTATAAGTGCCGTAAACGGGAGGATTATAACCCGATTTATCGGATGCCAATGTGGAGAATCACAACCATTTTGGCCATCCTTGGGGCTTCCTGGCTTGCTTGGGGAACCTTTACCTGGGCACCAATCCAAGGGATGATTGCGGCATTTATTGTAATCGCTACAGGCCTTCCTGTGTATTACTATTGGGAAAAGAAATACGGATCAAAAAATAGAAATGATCATGATCTAACAGCTTAACAGAAAGGAAGTTAGTTCTTAGCAGCTAACTTCCTTAAAAATTTATGATAAAACAATTGTATATTTTGTAATGTTTAGTTATAATACAAGACATAACAAATAAACTTTCAGGAGGAAAACACAATGCTAAAGTTTGATGAGGAATTATTCCTAAAGCTTGTTGAAAAAGAAGGTCTTGCCTTTAGAGGGCAAATTGAACAATTTGTCGATGAAATCTGTAAAAAGGGATACAAGAACATTTTCTTGATCGGAGCAGGTGGAACCATTGCAATGATGTATCCTTATGAATATATTTTAAAATCAAATTCAACTATAGATGTACATGCGGAAATTGCCGCTGAATTTATGGTGATGAACCATAAACATTTCAGTAAAGATTCTGTCTGCATCTTTACCTCTGTATCTGGAACAACGAAAGAAACAGTAGCTGCGGCAGAATATTGTAAAGAAAGAGGAGCTACAACCATTGCATTGGTGGCTGAGCCAAACACACCAATGACACAAATCGTCGATTACTGTATCACAACGGGCTCTGAAAAACATTCATTTGATACCTTCTTTATGCTGCTATACATGGTTGTTTTCCGTTTCATGTATAACAACAATGAATTTCCGCAGTATGAGCAATTTACAAAAGAAGTGGCCTTACTTCCAAGAGCTATTCTAAGTGCGGTAAAAGCATTTGATAAAAAAGCAGAGGAATTTGCGATTAAACACAAAGACACCGATTATCACATGATGGTTGGATCTGGTAACCTTTGGGGCAATACGTATTCATACGCTATGTGTATATTGGAAGAGATGCAGTGGATTCATGCAAAATCTATTCACGCTGCTGAGTTTTTCCATGGTACGCTAGAATTAGTATTGGAAGATACAAGTGTTATTTTACTAAAAGGTGAAGATGAAACAAGACCATTAATGGACCGTGTTGAGAGATTTGCAGAGAAGATTACAAAGCAGCTAACAGTCATTGATACAAAGGATTTCGATATGGAAGGCATCAGCGAGGAATTCCGCAAACACTTTGCTGTCAGCATAAACTGGTCTGTCCTTAGCAGAATCAGCGTTCATCTTGAGAAGGAAAGAAACCACCCATTAACCCTTAGAAGATACTATCGCCAGTTTGAATACTAAAATAATTACGAGCACTACATCGTAGTGCTCTCATTCCTTTATGCTAATGAAAGAAGGGCTAAAAATGAGGTTCGTAACTGTCGGTGATAACTGTATGGATGTCTATCAGGCAAGCAAGAAAGCATACCCGGGAGGAAATCCGGTGAATGTGGCAGTTTATTTGAAAGAATTAGGGGCTGAAACAGCCTATATTGGCTGGGTTGGAACCGATCCATACGGGGATGTCATGATACATGCACTTCAGGAAAAAGGCGTGGATGTATCACATCTTACGAAAAAAGAAGGAAAGACTGCTGTTACGTATGTAGAATTAGTCGATAATGACCGCAAGTTTGGCGATTATGAAGAAGGAGTGATGGCTGATTTTTCATTAACGAATGAAGAGCTTCACTTCATTGGAAATCACCAACTTGTACATGCTGGGATTTGGGGACACGTAGAAGAGTATTTTCCGACTTTTAGAGAAATGGGTCTGACCACCTCTTTTGATTTCTCAGATCAATTAGACCATAGTCTAGTTCAAACCTTGCCGTCATTCGTTGATTATTCGTTCTTTTCCTATACAAAAGATGACGATTATATCCGTCAATTTTTAAAGGATGTAAAGAGTCGAGGTACAAATATTGCTGTGGCAACCTTAGGTGAAAACGGCTCTTTAGCCTATGATGGGGAACAGTTTTACCAATTTGGAGTACAAGAAGCTAATGTGGTAGATACGATGGGCGCTGGTGATTCCTTTATTTCCGGATTTATCTATGCGAGATTGCAGGGCCAGCCAATTCAAAAATGTCTTGAATGTGGCACAAATACAGCTGCCAAAACCATCAGCTACTTTGGCGCATGGTGACGGAGATTCACTATCAATGTATAATAGATTATATAATCTATTGATAGTAAGGATGAAATAAAGAATGAATTTAAATCCATCCACTCCCCAGCCATTATATATGCAAATCAGACAAATGCTGATGAATGATATCCAGCAGGGAAAATACAAACCGGATGAACAAATCCCAACAGAAGCAGAGCTTTGTGAAATTTATAACGTAAGCCGAATCACGATTCGAAAAGCGATTGAGGAATTAGTGAAGGAAGGAACCCTGACTCGGATTCCCCGCAGAGGTACCTTTGTTACCTCAAAGAAAATCAATAACGAACTATTATCTGTAAGCGGATTCTCAGAATTCAGCCACCAGCTTGGTATGATTCCCAACTCCCGAATTTTAAGAAGTGAAGTCATTCCAGCCTCTGAGGTTGTTGCGGGTCATCTGCAGATTGAGGCAGGAAGTCCGGTGTTAGAGTTGGAGCGCCTGATGTATGTCAATGATCGTCCGTTATTTTACGATGTCGCTCACTATTCGTTAATTCGCTTCCCTGATTTGGAAAAGAAAATCACAACAGATGAATCAACTTATAAGATTCTGTCGGAAAATTACCATACAGAAATTGTCAGCAACGATAAGAACATCGATGTTATTAGTGCCACAAAGGATTATGCAAAGTTATTGGAATGTGATATCGGAGCAAATCTATTTCGAATTTTAAAAATTGCATTTGATACGAAGGATGAACCTGTTCACCTTTCTACCTTTATGTGTGAAACAAATAAGGTCACTCTGACCGTTCATCGTGCAAAATAGGTTATACCCTTCCTTGGGTATAGCCTTTTTATTTGGTAGTTAAGAACTGTTGTAAAAATGCGACAAACCTTGAACACAAAAACGTCATAACTTTTTTCATAGGATGGCAGTTAACGATGAAAGCTAGAGTTTAAATGGTTAATGGTATCACCTTCCCTGCCAGTTTGATGTAACCCCCTCTTTATTTCCGTATTTTTAAGGCTGTTGCAAAAATACCACAGTATTCTCAGCCCTTTAGAGACTGCCCCTTGGCTGATTGACGCGTCTTTTTTTCTTGCTTATGATGTTAGTGAAAAGATTCACAAACTAGTTTATATAAACATTTTATTACTGCTTTTTTATTT
>NZ_JBALNY010000017.1:0-618 GCF_036962145.1 Bacillus sp. JJ1764
AAGTTATGTTAGAATAATGAAACAGAATGCGTTAAAGGAGGAGTTATATGCCGGAACAAAAGAAAATCCTTGGTGAAGAGAGAAGATCTCTCATCCTCCAACTATTGAAGGAAAGCCATGCACCACTTACAGGAAGTGATTTGGCGACAAGAACCAATGTCAGCAGACAAGTGATCGTGGGCGATATTACGTTGTTAAAGGCGAAAAACGAACCGATCATCGCCACTAGTCAAGGATACATGTATTTCAACCCCACTCCAGGGACCCAGTTTTATGAAAGAACCATTGCCTGCCGACATAAGCCTGAAGATACAGAAAAAGAGCTGAATTTATTTGTCGATCATGGGGTAACCGTGAAAGATGTAAAAATCGAGCATGCCGTTTATGGAGACTTGACGGCATCCATCATGGTGTCCAATCGGCAGGAAGTCAAGCAATTCATGGAAAAAATTCTAAGTACCCAGGCCACGTTCCTGTCAGTACTGACAGATGGGATTCATCTGCACACGATCTCGGCTCCAAATGAAGCAACGTTGGATAAAGCTGTAGCCGCTATGAAAGATGCAGGATTTTTAATGGAGTATTGATGGTTTACCCGATTTTTTAAATCGGGTAATT
>NZ_JBALNY010000017.1:816-56260 GCF_036962145.1 Bacillus sp. JJ1764
TTTATTCCGCGGATTCTCCTGATATTCCCGCGAACTTTTCTGTTTATTCCGCGGATTTTCCTGATATTCCCGCGAGCTTTTCTGTTTATTCCGCGGGTTCTCCCGATCATTCCTCTAATATTTACATCTTTTCCGCCAAACTAAAAAAACCCAAGTTGACCAAAGTCAACCCCGGGTTTTTCAATCAAGCTCTACCATTAAGGCAGGATAACTGCCTAGCACCTTCACCCCGCAGCCGAGCGCTTCCAATTCGGCAATGGCTCCTGGAATCAGGACGTCGTCGAGCTTTTCCTCAATATCAATAATAAAAAAGTAATTGCCCATTCCAGTCTTCATCGGTCTTGACTCTATTTTAGAAAGGTTTAATTTGCGCCAGGCAAACGCTGAAAGTACTTGATGAAGGGCTCCGGCCTGATCGGAAGGCAATGTAACCATCAAAGTGGTTTTATAATGCTCAGAACCACTTAAGGCTTGGAAATCAAATCCTTGTTCTGACAGGACAATAAATTTAGTGTGGTTATAATCAAAATCATGAATATTTCGTTGAACAATCTCTAACCCATATTCTTTCGCTGCATATTCATTTGCAATCGCCGCAGAGTTAACCTCTGGTGAGTTCATCACCATCTGAGCGGCAGCTGCTGTAGAGGAGACATTCTCAATCGATCTGCCTTTGAAGTTTTTATGTAAAAATTTATGGCATTGAGCAATGGCGTGCGAATGACTGTAAATGTGGGTTACTTCTTTCCAACGCAAAGCATTTGCTGGGTGTACCATTAGGTGCTGTTTGACCGGAATCGTAATTTCCCCAACGATCGGAATCTGCGCCACTTGGGTTAAATAATCAAGGGTAACATTCACTGAGCCCTCTAAGGCATTTTCCAACGGAACAACTGCTATTTCAACCTCTTTCTCGACCACACCATCCATACATTCTGAAATCGTCCGAAATGGCTGATGTTCGAATGTTGAAAAAACTTTTTTTACAGGCAGCTCACTGAATGTTGCCTTTGGTCCTAAATATCCTACCTTCATCTTTGTCTACTCCCTTTCTAAAAAAAGCCGGGAAGAGGCTTCGCGGACAAATGTCCGCTATGCGCCTGTTCCCAGCACTTCTACCTTCTCAATAAATTCGAGTCTTCTTAACTCATTCAGCAGTTGGTCCATCTCATGAATCATGCCGGAAGTATTTAATGACAATGTGACATTCGCTCGTCCCTGAAGTGGAATCGTTTGGTGTATCGTCAGAACATTGCAGCCAGAGGTCGCAACAACACTCAAAAGCTTGGACAATGTTCCAGAGCGGTCCTCTAAATGGAAAAATAGTGAAACAATGCTTTCTTTCGAGATTGTTGAAAAAGGATAAACCGTGTCCCGGTATTTATAGAAAGCACTACGACTTAAATCAACCTTTTGTACAGCATCCCCGATGGATTCTGCCTTACCTCTTTCCAGCATATCCTTCGCTTCAATGGTTTTTTTCATCGCCTCAGGCAAAACATCCTCACGAACTAAATAGAACTTTTTCTCAAAATTATCCATGTTTCATCTCTACCTTTAAGGGAACCCTTCTTATTCAATAAATTCAAATTCAAAATCCAATAGCTTTACGATATCTCCGTTTTTTGCTCCTCGTTGTCTCAAGGCATCGTCCACGCCCATACCTCGAAGCTGTCTGGCAAAGCGGCGAACGGATTCATCTCTTGTAAAATTGGTCATCTTAAATAGTTTTTCAATTTTATCACCGGATACGACAAACGAACCATCCGGCTCGCGGGTAATGGCAAACCCAATTTCCTCTGCTTCGTGCTTATAAACTACACGATGAACCCCTGTTTCCTCTTCTTCGTGTTCAAGCGGGAATTCAGGTGTATCCTCAAGCTTATCTGCAACCGCAAATAACAGCTCACGAAGACCTTTTCTCGTAACTGCGGAGATTGGGAAAATCGGATAATCCTCTTGCAGTTGTTCTTTAAACTTTTGCAGATTTTCCTCCGCTTCAGGCATATCCATTTTATTGGCTACGATGATTTGTGGACGTTCAGTCAGTCGAAGATTGTACTCTTTTAATTCCCGATTAATCGTCAAATAATCCTCGTATGGGTCACGGCCTTCCGTTGCTGCCATATCAATTACATGGACGATGACTCTTGTCCGTTCGATATGACGTAAAAATTGGTGTCCTAAACCGACTCCTGCATGTGCCCCTTCAATTAAACCAGGAAGGTCTGCCATGACAAAGCTTCTGCCGTCATCGGTTTCTACCATACCCAGATTGGGGACAATCGTGGTGAAATGGTATTCTGCGATTTTCGGTTTTGCTGAAGAGACGACTGATAAAAGCGTTGATTTTCCGACGCTTGGGAACCCGACAAGACCGACATCAGCTAACAATTTAAGCTCTAAAATAACGTCTCGCTCTTGACCTGGTTCACCATTTTCGGCTAATTCAGGAGCTGGATTAGCCGGAGTGGCAAAACGGGTATTGCCTCGTCCACCTCGGCCTCCCTTTGCAATGACTGCTCTTTGTCCATGCTCCACCAAGTCTGCCAATACTTCTTTCGTTTCGGCATCCATTACAACTGTACCTGGTGGCACTTTTACAATCATATCCTTGGAGTTTCTGCCATGTTGATTTTTTGACATTCCATGCTCACCGCGAGTCGCTTTAAAATGCCGTTGATAGCGGAAATCCATCAATGTTCTCAGACCCTCATTTACTTCAAAAACAACGTCTGCGCCTTTTCCGCCATCCCCACCAGCTGGACCGCCTTTAGGAACATATTTTTCTCTGCGGAACGCGACCATTCCATTACCGCCGTCTCCGCCTTTTACATATATCTTAACTTGATCGACAAACATTTAAATCCTCCCGTCGTACGACAAAAATGACTGATGATTGCGACGAGATCGCAGGGTTTTTTTACAATTTTGGCATAAAAACCTCAAATGCGAGTTCGCTTTCGGTAAATTCCTTTGTCACCAATCCCAGTTCTACTGAATTAGGTTCCTTAAGGAATTTTTCAATCAGTTCCTTACTTCTTATTATTCCGCTAAAATCGAAAAAGAAACGAAATCCTTCCGGTTCCAGCTTAATGGTAATCGATAAATGATTTTCATGAAAGGTTTCAATCGCTTGATCCAAACACGAAAAAAATGAGGTTGTCCAATCCGTAATCATGACATCATTAATCTTAGCGACCTCAGTATCCTGCAATACCTCGTAATCAAGCAGGAAGGAGTGAGTTTCCCAATTTGTTTTGAGCAAGACTTCCGCAAAACACGGTATATGCAAATTAGAAAGATTGGTCTCATGTTGAGCTTCAATAATGATTTCATTGATGACTTCTTTGGTCCGTTCAATTCGATTTAAATCAAGATTCCCCTTGATTATTTGAAGCTTATTCAGCCAATCATGGCGCGAGTGCCTAAGCACTTCAATAAGATTCCATTGTTTCTCCATTTTAACGCTCCAATTCATTTGTCAGAAAACCGTTGTTTTCAATTAGTATATCAAAAAACTAACCATGAGTAAGCATTTTTAGTGAATGAATTCTATGGAAGAGGTGAAATTTAGCTTCGATGAGGAAAATGTGAAGATCCAATGGAAGATTTTACCTCTTTAACTAAAAAGAAAACTCTAACCGGTTAGGTTAGAGTTTCCTAAGAACTTTACGCTTCTTGAGCTACTGGATAAACGCTCACTTTTTTGCGGTCACGGCCCATACGTTCAAATTTAACAACGCCGTCGATTTTAGCAAAAAGAGTGTCGTCTCCGCCACGGCCAACGTTTTCACCTGGGTAAATCTTAGTACCGCGTTGACGGTAAAGAATAGAACCACCAGATACGAATTGTCCGTCTGCACGCTTAGCACCAAGGCGCTTTGCGATAGAGTCACGTCCGTTCTTTGTAGAACCTACTCCCTTTTTAGATGCAAACAACTGAAGATCTAATTTTAATAACATTTAGTCCACCTCCTGCTTTTTGAAGGTAATTTTTATGTGCTTACCGTATTCTTCTTCAATCGTTCTAAGCGAGACAGCCATGCCTTCTAAGAGCAATTGTACCTTCTCATTGATGTCCTCCGGAATAGAATCCGGCAACACACAGCGGAGAAGGCCGCTTCCATGATCGATTTCAGGAGTGATACCCGTAAGTTCATGCACAGCATTGACTGCACCGACTGATACAGCAGATACACCTGAACAAACTATATCCTTCCCTCGATCGGCGAAAAATGCATGACCACTGATTTCGAAAGATTGAATCAATCCGGATTTCGTACGATTAATCGTAACTTGAATCATCTTTTTTCAACACCTTACGCGTTGATTTTTTCGATGACTACTTTAGTGTAAGGTTGACGATGACCTTGTTTTTTACGGTTGTTCTTCTTAGCTTTGTACTTGAAGACAATGATTTTCTTTTGACGGCCTTGTTTTTCAACTTTAGCTGTAACTGTAGCACCTGCAACAACAGGACTTCCTACTTTTACATTTTCACCGCCAACGAAAAGAACCTTGTCAAAAGTAACAGTTTCGCCAGCTTCTGCATTTAGCTTTTCAATGTAGATAGCTTGACCTTCTTCAACTTTTAGTTGCTTACCGCCAGTTTCGATAATTGCGTACATAACTGCACCTCCTTATTAACTCAGACTCGCCAAAAACAGGCGGCTTGCCAATAGCAAACTCTTACTACCTGCAATGCGCGGTTGTAGCACGGGTGCTACAAACATAACATTAAAATCCTACCACAATTTCGGCCCAAGTGTCAATAGCATTCGCCAGCTTTTTGGGCAATCTCTGATTCCGTTCCGAACTGTTTAATAAGATAATAGGGTTTACTTGTTGCAGTGGTCGTAAAGCACAACTTCATATGTAACAAATCTTCCAACACCTGTCTATGAATCTCATTATCACCCAACAAGGCGGCTTTCACTTCGTTCGTCGTCTCAATTAACACAGCCTCATAATCGGAATGCCTATGTTCTAGCAGTTCTCTTTCCATTTGGAATGCAACTGTTTCTGAGCTTAAGACCCTGCCAGTACCCTCACACACCGAACATTTTACCTGCAAATTCTCAGACAACGTCACCTTTGTTTTTTTTCTTGTTAGCTGGAGAATTCCAAGGGGAGTAAATCCAATTAATTTTGTCCGCTTCTCATCTTTTAACAATTCTTTTTCGATTGTTTCAAGAATGGCTTTCCGATCTTGCTCCTGTTTCATATTAATAAAATCAATGAGGACGATTCCTCCGATATCACGAAGGCGCAGCTGATGCAGTGTCTCTCTTGCAGCGAGTTGATTCGTTTTCAGCACGGTGTCCTGGTAATCGGATTTTCCAGAGAATTTCCCGGTATTTACATCCACTATTGTTAGTGCCTCTGTTTCATCAAAAATTAAATAAGCCCCATTTTCAAGCCACACCATTCTTTTTAACGCTTTTTCTATGGCATGCTCAACCTTGTAGGTAGAAAATATATTTTCTTTATCCTTGTAATAAATAACGTTCAGTTTTGGATATTTCGCTTGCATGATTTTTTTTAGATGTAAGTCATCAACAATTACTTCTCCAGCAGTCATTCTCTCTGCCTGTTCAAAAATTATTTCAGTAAAGCTATCCTTTTGAAAAATGATTCCTGGCTTTTTCATTAATGCGGCATTCCGCACCATGATTTGATACCTCTCCCTCAACTGGGACAACTCCGTGATGAGCTCTTCTTCTGTACTGCTAATACTGGAGGTTCGAAAAATAAGACCTTCCTGTTCCATTTTGTACTGATTTGCAAAGTTTCGGAGAGAAGCGGATTTTTGTATGTCTTGAATTTTTTTTGAAACAGCAATGTAGTGACCGTTTGGCAAATAAATAAGGTTGGTCCCTTGAAATTCAATGATGCCGGTCAGTTTAGGTCCTTTTGTTCCAGTGGCATCCTTTTCAACTTGGACGAACAATTTTTCACCTTGATGAACATAGGCGGTGACGGTTTTCTGTTTATCCTCTGATGCTACTAAAGAAGGGAGCTGATCCCGGTGAAGGTATCCATTTTTGCCTTCCCCGATATCAACAAAAACAGCATTCATTCCAGGTAGTACTTTTGAAACAGTCCCAAAATAAATATTACCGACCAGGGAACGATGCTCTGGTCGGTCAAAGACGAGTTTTTCCACTCGACTATTTTGTAGATAGGCTAATCTTTTTTCCCTGGAGACTAGGTTCACAATTAACATTTCCAACTTTAGCGTCCTCACTTTTTTCTTAATATCTCTATTATAGCCATTTAATATAAAAAAAGTAGGTCGCTAATTTTATCAGTGATTCGTTTTTCTGCAAAATAAGCATGGAGAACCTCATTTTCGTCTAATGTTCCCTTCTCCCTGCCCTCGGATTCCACAATAATAGGATGCTTGCAGCCACGTTGAAATTTCTCCAGTACATCAATCAATAGCTCTTGTTCATTTGCCTGGATGGGTTTTAATCCCCCCAGGTCTGGAGTCTTTCCATAATACCGCTCCAGCAAAAAACGGATAAATATATATCGTCGCTGTTTCCACTCATAATAGAGCGAAAAAAACAAAAAGGCCGTTATCACCCAAACATTTAGGTGTAAAGGTGCTTTTAACAGGGTAATCATAGAAAAAACACATAAACTGAAAAATGACAAAATGAGTGTGAATCGATGCGCATTCGTAAAGGAATGTGCCGTGGATAAAAACAGAAACACTAATTTCCCACCATCAAGCGGCCAAATCGGAAATAAATTAAACAAGAGGATCATGATATTAAATTGAAGGAACAAACGATAGAGATCATCGGGAACAAGGTTAAATTGCAACAACCCATAGGCTGCCGCCATCATCCATAGATGCTGCAGGGGACCAGCTAAAACTACTATTGCCTCTTCTCTTAAAGGGCGATTCCCGTGCTCATCCATTTCTGCCACTCCACCAAAGGGGAGAAGCGAGATTTTTTTGATTCTCCAGGAAAAAAAAGAAGCCGCCACCGCATGCCCCATTTCATGAACAAAAATAATGCCTAACAGTAAACAAACCTCAAGGAAATGGGCTGTTGCGATGGAGAGGCCCACCACGATCCACAATAATGGATGAATATAGACAAGACGAAGTAATGAAATCATTCTATTCAAGTCGGATCACCTTGATAGGGTCTATAAATTGATCCCCTTTTTTGACTGCAAAATAATACTTTCCCTTCGTTTTGTCTTCACCGCTTGTTTCAGATACGGTTCCTACCACAGCGCTTTTTTCAATATATTCATATAGTTTTACCTTGATGGTTCCCAAATTTCCATACCATGTTTCCGTTTGGTCAGAGTGCTGAATAATGACGGTTTTCCCAAGCCCTTCTTTTTCACCCACAAAGCGGACAAATCCATCATTTATGGCTTGTACCGCGGCTCCCTTGGAGGTTTCTATCATGATCCCCTGGCCATTTTTTTCAAAGTTTTCAAGTATTTTCCCAGAAACCTCCACAGCACCTTTTTGAACTTCAACCTTTTCAGCTGCCTTTTTATCATCAGAAAATGGTAATAGGGCCAATGGCTTTCCAAATTTATCTTCATACCATTTAGATACCACGGCAAACTTAAAGTCTTGATCCATTGTTTTTAGCACTACAGTCCGTGCAGGTTCAAACGTAGCTGAATGGTTCCTAAAAAGTATAGCCACGGCTAAAAACAACAAAACGGAGGCTAATATTTTGAAAAAAAATATTTCCTTTTTAAATAAGGGATGTCCATCATCTCCATCACTGCCATAGGATGGAGAAATATAATTATATTCGTACTTTTCATCGTCACCTGGCCAATATATTTGGCGCTCTGGTGTTTTTGCAGATGTTCCATTTTCTCTTTTCCTCTTGGCGATTCGCCGCCGAATTTCATCCGGTGTAGACCGCGCCATACTCATCAACCCTTTTCCCAGTTTGTACAAGTCTATGAGAGGTTTTCCTGGAGTATGACAGAAACTAAAAAATGCCTGTCCACTATTTTAATGGACAGGCAGAGAATTAACGGACACCAAAGAACTTTTTCAGTTTTGAAAACATCCCTTTTTCTGAATCCTCAAGCGGTTGCAACGGGATGGATTCTCCCAAAATTCTTCTTGCAATATTACGGTAGGCAATCGATGCCTTGCTATTTGGATTTAATGCGATTGGCTCCCCATGATTGGAAGCTTTAATGACCTCTTCGTCATCAGCGACAATACCAATTAATCCAATAGATAAATGCTGGGTAATTTCATCAATATCCAGCATATCTCCACTTTTCATCATATGATTGCGAATGCGGTTCACAACTAATTTAGGCGGCTCCATATTTTTTTCCTTTTCAAGCAAGCCAATAATTCGGTCTGCATCGCGAACGGCTGAAACCTCCGGCGTCGTTACGACGATGGCTTTATCTGCCCCTGCGACGGCATTTTTATAGCCTTGTTCAATTCCTGCCGGGCAGTCAATAATAATATAGTCATAATCCTGTTTTAACTCTTCAACCAGTTCCTTCATTTGCTCTGGTTTAACGGCAGATTTATCTACCGTTTGAGCTGCAGGAAGCAAGTATAATAATCCATCAAAACGTTTATCCTTCACTAAAGCCTGATGAATCTTACATCTCTTTTCTACTACATCCACGAGATCATAAATGATTCGATTCTCTAACCCCATTACGACATCCAAGTTTCGAAGTCCGATGTCTGTATCCACTAAACATACTTTTTTGCCTTGAAGGGCTAATGCGGTGCCAATATTAGCAGTGGTTGTTGTTTTGCCTACTCCGCCCTTACCGGATGTAATTACTATAGCTTCTCCCACTTTAATATCCCCCTTCTAATCTAGTTAAATTAGGCCTTAATTGTATTAAAGCTTGTAATCTATCGATGACAATTTTACGATTCTCATTTAAATAGGCACATTCCATTTCCCGCTTTTCGTCGCTTTGAACTGAATCTGGGGCACTATTAAGGCAATCACTGATTCTAAGCTGTGAGGGTCTCATGCTAGAGGCAGCAATAATTGATTCATCATTTCCATAACAACCTGCGTGGGCAACTCCCTTTAACACTCCCATAATAAAGATATTACCGCCAGCGACAACTGTCCCGCCCGGGTTCACATCGCCAATGAGCAACAAATCTCCAGGAACCTCCAACACTTGTCCAGAACGAATGATTTTAGAAACAGTCACTACTTCCATTTCAGATTTTAACTGCTCAGCTTCTTCTCTTGTCACTACATTGGAGACAATATCATCGACTACAAAATTTTTCTTTTGGCGAATTAGATGTTTAAGTTCTTCCCTTTGATGATCAGATATATAGCGGTTCCCGATTTCCACTTTTACAGAAACTAAGTGACGCTCATCTTGTGTCCTTGAATTAGCAGTTAGCTTTTGATCTAGTTCCCGTTTGAGTTCCTCAAACGAACAGTTGTCATCAAGACGAAGGACAAGTCCATCCTTCGTACCTTTTATTGTAACATTTTGCCGTTTTTTCATGGAGAATTTTTCACCTCATAATTAAGAAAGCAATTTCGGAATTGAAAGGTTCCGAATCAAATATACACATCTTAATAAAAATTCGACACGATGTGCCTATTCTCCTTTTTTCCAATCACTCTTCCCGCAAGCGCAGAGCGTATTTTTCGAAAAGACGCTTCAACGGATAGCATAAAATTCCTAGAAAAATAACGTTTAAAAGTAAAGTTGGATAAAAACGTAAATTCAAAAAATTTATAAAGTCCATACCAGTAATATGGATCAACGTATCCATTTCATAAACTCCAATTTCAAGCAGAGCCATTCCCATTAATGATACCAGGAAGGCTGTGAGCAAATTTGCATGAATAACATGCATGACTTTTGATACGAGGTAGCAAATAAATGGAAAAAGAAAAAAATAGATACCAAGTACTTCTACATAAACAATATCATATAAAAGGCCAAAAACCGCTCCATAGATAATTCCCTGTTTTCTTCCAACGAAAATCGTCAAAAACACTAAACCGATAAACAAAAAATGTGGTGCAAAAATACGTTGGAACCCGAAAAACTTTGCAGGCAAAAATTGGACAAACAAGCTTTCTGCTATAAAAAACACCAAAAACAAAAGAGGAAGAAGAAATTTTTTCATAGATCCTTCTCCTTCCCAACTTCCATGTCTGAAACCTCTGGCTGGGCCATCGTCCTTTTAATGACAATAACACTTTGAATATCATAAAAGTCGGCACCCGGCTTCACTAATGCTGTTTGATTTAATCCGTATTGATCTGGTTTTACTTCTTCTACTTTTCCGATAATCAAGCCCTTTGGAAACACACCGCCTAAACCAGATGTAATCACGGTTTGACCTTTTACGACCTTGGCCCCAGATGGAATGGCTTTCACTTGCAATAATTTTTGTTTATCATCAAATCCTTGTACAAAACCAAACACTTCTGTATCACCTTGAATGACTGCAGAAATACGATTTTTGGGGTCCATCGCACTCAACAGCTGAACGGTTGAACTAAATTGATTGACGTTCTTTATTTTTCCGATCAAACCATTAGCCGTTACAACAGCCATATTTTTTTTAATTCCGTTGATACTTCCCTTATCAATAATAATCATTTCATGCCAACGATCAGGATTTCTGCCGATAACTGTAGCCGGCTGCGGTTCATAATCTCTCAAGGTCTTCTTTTCACCGAGAATATCGCGTAATTCTGTATTGTCCTTTTTTAATCCTTGAATCTCAGCTTCAAGGCTGGCAATCTTTTCAACACGCGTTTTCAGTTCTTTATTCTCTTCATATGTATTTTGCAAGTCCTGGAGATTTTCAAAAAAACCTGCGAAATAATTGGCAGGCTTTGAAACCAGGGATTGAACCCAGCCGGTTGTATCCTTAACAAATTGCTCCGGCCAGGATAATTTACTTCTCTCCCTTAAAGAAAACCCAATCAATGCCACGAGAACGATAATGCTGACGAGCAATAAGATTAATCGTTTATTTAAAAAGAACTGTGGCATGATGATACACCTCTATCTATTCTAGTAAAAAAGGTACTTGTTTTCAAAAAGCTATCCGCTATTTGGTTAGCGTGAATCTCTTGCTCTGTTTTTGAACAAATTGATATGATCTAAAGCTTTACCTGTTCCGATTGCCACACAATCAAGCGGATTTTCGGCAATGATGACAGGCATTTTTGTTTCTTCACTGATCACTCTGTCCAAATTACGGAGTAGTGCACCACCACCGGTAAGAACAATTCCTCGATCCATGATATCTGCTGCTAATTCTGGCGGTGTTTTTTCCAATGTATTCTTAACCGCTTCTACAATAGCATAAACAGTATCATTCAAGGCTGTGGCAATTTCGTCAGGAGTAATTTCAATCGTCTTTGGAAGACCTGTCAACAAGTCACGGCCGCGAATTTCCATATTATCGACACCCTCAGGTTTACCGGCAGATCCAATCTCCATCTTAATGGCTTCTGCAGTCCGATCTCCGATGAGGAGATTATAGGTTTTGCGGATATACGCTACGAGGGCATCGTCCATTTCATCACCAGCAATTCGAATGGACTGTGATGTAACTATACCGCCAAGCGAAATAATAGCGACTTCGGTCGTACCTCCACCGATATCCACAACCATGCTTCCAGTTGGTTCCCAAACCGGGAGATTTGCCCCAATGGCTGCAGCAAAAGGCTCTTCGATCGTATAAGCATCCTTAGCCCCTGCCTGCCTTGTTGCATCTATTACCGCTCTTTCCTCTACTGCCGTAATTCCAGAAGGAACACATACCATGACATGAGGTTTACCGACACTTTTTGTTTTTAGTGCCTGTCTCATAAGGTACTTCATCATGGTTGCTGTTGTTTCAAAATCGGCAATGACACCATCCTTCATGGGTCTCGTTGCAATAACATTCCCAGGAGTCCGACCAATCATATTCTTCGCGTCATTTCCCACAGCGACAATATGTTTAGTATCTGTTTGCAAAGCTACAACAGATGGCTCTCTCGTCACGATCCCTTTTCCTTTTATATATACAAGCGTATTTGCCGTTCCTAAATCAATTCCAATATCTTTACTTCCAAATCCAAACATAATGCTGTATCTCCCTTTCTAATAATGCAAAAAATTCACAAGGCAGGAATCCATAACAAACCATTTTGTTATTTCGTCATAAATAATCCTAAAAAATCATAACCAATATTATAACTCAACGTCAAATAAAATCATAGGTCATAAATACCCTTTTTCTTTCAATGAGACAAACTTGTTATCACCAATGATTAAATGATCAAGGATGTCGATTCCAATTATTTTGCCGCATTCAACTAGCCGTTTAGTCACATCGATATCCTCACGGCTTGGTGCTGGATCTCCCGAAGGATGGTTATGTGCGGCGATAATAGAAGCTGCTGAACGTTTAAGTGCTTCGCGGAAAACCTCCCTCGGATGAACGATGGAAGCATTCAAGCTCCCAATAAATACTGTTTGCTTATGAATGACTTGATTCTTCGTGTTTAAATAAAGACAAACAAAATGCTCCTGAGATAAAAAGCGCATATCGTTCATTAAATAATTGGCTCCATCTTCAGGAGAACGAATCACATATCGCTCATTAAAGGAAAGGTTGGCAATCCTTCGGCCGATTTCTACGGCTGCAAGAATTTGAATAGCTTTTGCTGAACCAATTCCTTTAATCTCGGTCAATTCTTCCAAAGTTGCGGATTTCAACAATTTTAGTCCTTCAAAATGGGTTAACAGCCGATTCGATAATTGCAAAACCGATTCTTCCTTCGACCCAGTTCTCAGTAAAATGGCAATCAACTCGTGATTAGAAAGGCTTTGTGGGCCATGTTGTATAAAGCGTTCACGAGGACGTTCATCCAAAGGAAAATCTCGGATCATTAATGCATTTGTGGACACTCTTTTTTCCTCCCTTTAGTCTGGGAGCCACTGAACAAAAGAGTTTAATACGGCATCGGATAGCCCAGCCGCTTTAATTCTCGGACGGTTCTTGCGAGCGGTAGACCGACAACCGCAAAATAGTCTCCATTTATTTTTTTGACAAGCATGCTCCCTAGCTGTTGAATACCATATGCTCCTGCTTTATCAAGCGGTTCACCACTCTTGACATATGACCGTATTTCCTCGTCCGTTAACTCCCAAAACCAGACTTCAGTTTTTTCATAGAAACGGGTGGTACCAGTTGGAGACAAAATAGCGACACCAGTAAACACGTCATGCTGTTTTCCTGATAACGTTCTTAACATTTCAAAAGCTTCAGCTTCATCACTTGGCTTTCCAAGGACCTCGTTGTCAGCAACAACAATTGTGTCTGATCCAATAACAAACGCATGATTGTTTTGTTTAAAAACTGCCTGTGCCTTCCGTTCAGCTAATTCCATCACAATTTCATCAGGAGAAAGCTTTGGATCAAAGGTTTCATCTACTTCACTACTTGAAATGGTAAAAGAAAAACGAAGATTTTCTAGAAGTTCTTTTCGCCGTGGAGATGAAGAGGCTAAAATGAGGTTTTGCATGTTATCACCTGACCTTATTTTTTACTTCAAAAAGGGAGATACATTTTCATGTTATCAAATATTTAGGAAGCAAACAATTTTTATATCATTAAATTTTGAAGAAATATGTCAAATTATGCACATATTATCTAAATATGTAACTCAGAAAATTCAAAAAACCTACCCTGTAATGGATAGGTTTTTTGAATAAAGTATTTCCCGGAAAATATCGATTCATCGGTTGAATTGTCAGTTTAAATTATTGTGAATAGTAGGCGGCTAAAAAATTAAGTAATTGTTGTTGAGCTTCGTTTAGACTTTTACTGTTCTTTGATTTTTTATACTCGTTTAATTCACCTGCTGCATTTGAAAGCTCAGACTTTAAGGTTTTCACTTTTTCATTTTTAATACCACTAATATTTAAAGTTTTATCTATAGTATTTAATGCTTTAGCAGCTTCTTCAGAAATGCTGTTTGAAATTTGCGCATTCGCCGTTACACTACTAAGAGTCTGATAAATGGTAGGAACCGTTTCAAGAAAGCTTTTTTCTTTATCGGTAAGATTTGAAAAAGTTCTCTTCTCCACGACGATTTGTTTTGCGAATAAATCATCCATTCCTTTTTCCTTAAACTTTCCGGCTAGAGCTTTTGCCCCTTCAATAGAATCTGCCGTTCCCAGGAAAACATAATATTTTCCATTCATTTCTATCAATTGTGAGGATATTCCTTTCGATGATAGATTGGAAGTGGCATCTTTTGCCCCTTCCTTGGCGCCAAATGCTCCGCCTTGAACCACATAAGTTGTTAATTGTGCAAGTGAAGTGGAATTGGTTTTACTCTTTTCTTTGTTCTGGTTCTCTTTTGTTCCAGGGGTTGTTTGGACGACCGTTTGGTTTGGTTGGTTTGGTTGGTTTGGTTGGGTCGATGCCTTTTGATCTGACTCTGTAATCACCAACTTCAGCATAAAATAACCAATGGTAGTCCCTATCACTATCGCAAAGATAGCTGAGATGACCACTTTACTAAGGGGTTTATCATTTTTCTTTTTTGGTTTGTGATGGATTGAAAATTTACCTTGGTGTGTAGTTTTTTTTGAGTCAACCTGTTTAATAAAGTGAGATTCATCAACATCCTGTTCAGCAGATTCCGGAATAATCCAGTCAAAGTTTTCATCGACAGATTCTTGAGTTGCTGCCGTTTCTAAATAAACCTCCGAGTCTTGAGAGTTTTTATTTATTTTAATCACTTTTGAATGGGAGTCGGGCTTATCGCTTGAGACTTTTTGGAGGGGCTCTTCCTGAGGACCTGAATTCTCTCCATTAAATGTAACTCTGATTGTATTGCCTTTTTGCTTAGGCTTGTCCACCATTGCTTACTCCTTTCTCTATCTAAAGTAATGGTTTCATCCTAACATAATGATCAAAAAAAATAACAAGACTTTTGTCGTCTTGTTATCACTGTCTTTCGCCAAATTATTTATTAGTTCGAAATGTTGTTAACCTAGTGAGTAACATCAGGAAATTGACTCAACGGATTTTCTTTACCTGCTGGTGCCGGAGCATCGATTTTAGGCAGCTGTGCCTGTAAATCATTCAGGCCTGGCATATAAAATGCAGAGAACGTAAGACTATAAGCCAATGGCTGGTTCTGTTGACTTAATGAAGTAATTTCTTGTCCACCAGTGTAAGAAATCGATTCAACAACAATGATCCGATTTAATGACTCCAAAGCATCTATGAACTTTTCAAAATCTTCATAGGTAGGAGACTCGACCGTTAAATTAGCTGTAATTTTTTTCATTCCTTCTGGTACCACAGTTCCACTCGACTGTTGATTCGCCGTATCCTGGTTCGCTGTAGACTGACTGGATGTGGCGGGCTGGCTAGTCGTCGTCGTTGAACTCTGTTGTTGTGCTGTATTTTGAATGACAGTTTGATTAGTTCCTGATGACACATCAGCGTCTTTAGAAAAGCTCATGGTCTTAATTTCACTGTCCGATACATTTTCGGCTTTTTCTAAATCCAGAATAAGCTGTTCCTGCAACGGTTTAACAGGAAGCTTCTTTTGTAGCTCCTTTGTATCTTCGACCGTTTGCTGTGAATCCTGCGTTTTCTGTTGACTGATTGCCTCAAGCTTTTTTTGTGCAATATCCAATGAGGATTGTTGTTTCTTCAAATCCGTTTTAAGAGGAGAAAGGTAAAAAAACTGAGCAAGCACAATCAGAGCAACAACAAGAAGCGCGACGATTCCAAGGATCAGGTTTTCTTTTTTTGAGAAACGTAGCTTCATCAACCCGTCCCCCCTTCCTCAGAATCCTCACTCTTTTTGATTTCTTCCTTTACAACTGTTTGATTCAATTTGATTTCGAATTGGCCCGTATAACGGGGTAGAATACTACTTTTGGTAGTCGTACTGGTTTTGTTGGTTGTTGAATTTGTTGTATTTGTTGAATCTGTTGTATTTGTTGAATCTGTTGTATTGGCACTATTTGTATTTGAATGATCTACAATTGTATAGACGTTACCATTTTGATCTACCAGAGTAGTCCCAGGTGCTACTTGGATTCCACCAGTGGCTTGAGTCGTTGTATTTTGACCAGCAGTATTCGTTTGACTATTTGTAGTAACAGTACTTCCCTGAACAGAGGTTGCAATTGAAGTATTAGGTGAATTCGTCGAAGTTGAAGATGTACCGGTTGTCTTTGATTGATCTGCTGCTGTTAATGCATTAAGGCTTGCATCTTCAATCCACTTCGAATCATGTAACGTTTCCAAAAAGTATGCAGCTTCCCTACTGGTGTCAAACTGGACTGTTAAAGTAATGGTTCCTGCTTCTGTATATCCAAAGCTTTGTATGAATCCACGCTCTGGTAATAGTGAAGACAAGTGACGCAAGACTGGAACAGTTTGGATGGGATATTCTTTTGCCCAATTTATTGCACTATTTAATTGACTAATTGATTTAGAACTAGTTGATATTTCTGATTGGTTGTTATCCTTATTGACAACTTTAGACGTTATGTCAATTTGTCGTGTTATTCTAGTAATATCATTTTTAACTGAATGGACTTGCCAAAGGTAATACACACCACTAAGAATTAATAGAAATACCAAGCTGGAAATCGCAATGATAAAACCAACTTTTTTGGGTTCTCTTTGGGGCAGCAGGTTAATTTCAATGAACATTTATTGCCCCCCTTTTAAAGCAAGTCCCAATGGTAACAATTGACTGGACGGCAGTTTCACGGAATTGCCCTTTGAGTCCATATCTATCGCTATCATTTCTGTTGGAGTTTCAAATCTTTCTAGCATTCCATCGTAGATTATGTTAAGCATTGGGTGATCGCCGTATAATAAAAATTTAGAAATCTGATTATGTTCTTTATGAAGGGAATAACGATAAAAATCAATTAACTTATTGATTTCCCTAAAAATATCATCAAACTGAAGGTCCAGTTCATCTGTATTTCCTATATAGTTATAAACCAAATTATTTCCAGAATCTTCTTTGATTTTCCATTGATCCATATTAAATGGAAGTGGAAATTGACGCATGACTAGCGGAACGCTTCTTTCAAAAATAGTTAAATTAACGCTGGTTAAATCAAATTGAACTGCAAATAAATTCTCGTTTACTAGTTCCGTATCCAGCTGCCGATAGAGTCGATAAATAGCAAGAGGAGAAATATCTGCTGCAATAGGGTTAAGCTTTAGCTTTGACAGCAAATCGGCATATTCCATCACATTTTGCTCTGGTGCCGCAAATAGCAATATCTCTCTAGTTTTCCCATTACTTCCTAACGGATAAAAATCAAAGACCGGCTCATCAAATGGCAAGTGAATGGTAGATCCTAGTTCCAAATACAGATAACCTTTGATTTCATCATCCTGAATTTCTGAAGGGACGGAAATCTTTCGAATGATGACTAAGGAATCTGGAATTATAAAACGCACTTGTCGCCTATGAATTTTCCACTCGTCAATACATTCCTCTAAAATACTTTCTAAGGAATCTTGATTTTGTATTTTACCATCGCTAATGATTCCGGCTGGAAGAAAATGTTCACTCCATCTATGTGCTAAGGGTGGATTGAATTGTTTTAATTCTAGTAAGCGAATAGAATGGTCACTGATTACCAGATTAATAATTCGGTTTTTAGAGGAAAATAGGGAAAAAGCCATAGAAAAAACCCCTTATTAAAATCCTTGATGAAGGAAATTTATATAAATAGTTATTATTTCCGGTCCCCAAAAATACGCAGTTAACGTTCCAGTTGCAATAAATGGGCCAAACGGTATCGGTTGCCGTTTTTTTACTATTCTAAACAACTGGGCCAAGCCGCCAAGGAGGGCACCAAATAAAGTCGATAGAAAAAATGATAATAAAACAAGCTTAAAACCTAATACAAAACCTATCAGGGCATAGAGCTTTACATCTCCAAATCCCATGCCTCCCTTGCTGACAAGCATAATCAGTAAGAGAAGTACAAATCCGGTTATGGCTCCCAAGAGACTGTCCCACCAAGGAGTCAGCGGCCACATGAACCGTTCAAATAAAAAAAACCCTGCAAACCAAAGCAAAATTTTATCAGGGATAATCATATAGTGAATGTCCGAAACAATAATAATCATAAATAAAGAAATTAACGTTAAGGCGACTAATAATTCTCCAGACCATCCAACCAAGAATGGGGCTACGGCAAATAAAATTCCCGTTAGTAACTCCATAATTGGATATATAGGAGAAATCCGCGACTGACAGCCGCGGCATTTCCCATTTTGGAGCAAATATGATATTACCGGTATAAGTTCATACGGTTTTAATTGGTGCCCACAGGTTGGACAAGCTGACCTTGGTTTAACAATTGATTGCTTTAATGGAACCCGAAGTCCAACAACGTTAAAGAAAGATCCCAATACTGCCCCGTATAAAATTAACAAGATAATTATTAACATTATGGAAGAGTTACATCAGTTCTTGAAAGGCTGTTTATATTTTTCCCGCTAAAATATGTTTTAGCTGTAGTAGCATCACCAGTAGATTTAAGTGTTACCGTATATATTACTGTATTGTCTGTAGCATTTGTTGTTTTAACATTAACTACTGAAGTATCTGGATCATAGCCAATTCCAGATGGGTCTTTAATAGAATCTAATACTCCTGCAGTTGTCATATCGGACATTTTAATATCTTGTGCTGTTGTAGTAACTTGTATATTTTTTTGTGCTATATATAGTTTAGCGGAATTTACCATCTGTTGAGCATTTGCAATATGAGCATCCTTTTTCGAATTGTTCATAATAGTCATTACAGAAGGCACAGCGATTGCAGCAATAATACCTAAAATAACAATTACCGCAAGTAATTCAATTAAAGTAAAACCTTTTTGTTCTTTTGCTTTATTTTTTAGTTTTTGGATCATGATTTCATCTCCTTTTGGTTCTATGAACCTACTATTTTAGTCTCTTGTATTATAACATTAGATGACAATAGTTTGGTATAATATTAAAGATTTTTTGTCGATTTTCCTCAATAAACCAATAATTTTATCAATTATTAGTTCATTTGTTGGAATTGATCAAACATACTAAACATAGGTACAATGATCGACGTGACAATAGTACCTACTAAACTCGCCAAAATGACAATCATAATGGGCTCAATTAGTGATTTCAATCGATCAGTGCCTGTTTCAACTTCCTTCTCATAAAAATCAGCAATTTTGGCAAGCATCGCATCCAAAGCCCCAGTTTCCTCCCCAATAATGATCATTTGTGTAATTAGGGGGGGGAAAGCCCAGTGCTTTTCCATTGGTTCGGTCATTGATCGCCCTTTTTCCAGGGTTTGACGTGATTCACGGATAACCTTTGCCAACACTTCATTTTCTACTACTCTTTCTACGATTGTCATAGCTTGTAGGATGGGAACTGAACTTGAAAATAATGAACTTAAAGTACGCATCATACGGGCTAAAGCTGCTTTTTGTATTAACTTTCCAAAAATAGGTATTTTTAAGATAAATAAATCAAAATAGTATTTTGTTTTCCTATTACTTTTAAAATACATAATTAATAAAGCTATTAATACAAAAACTAAAACAATAAGCCACCAGAATGATTGTGTAAAATCACTTGCTGAAAGAACAAACTTTGTAATAGCAGGTAATTCTCCTCCCATGTCAGCAAACATCTGAACAAAGGTAGGAACGACAACTGCCAATAGGAAAATTACGACTCCTATCGCGATAACCCCTATAACCATTGGATACGCAAGAGCTGAAACAATTTTTTGTCTCGTATAATGCTGCTTCTCATAATAATCAGCTAACCGTTCTAAGGTATTATCTAATGTACCGCTAACTTCTCCAGCATGGACCATATTAATAAACATTGGTGTAAATATCTTTTTATGCTTTGATACAGCTTCTGAAAGTGGATTCCCTTCTCGCAATTCCACCTCTACATCTAATAATGCTCTTTTTAGCCCTTTACTTTCCGTTTGTTTAGCCAGAATTCCAGTTGCATCAACCACCGTTACTCCTGCCTTTAGAAGAGTGGCAAATTGCCTTAAAAAAATTACAAAATGCTGTAATTTTACCGGATTTCCAATGGTTAGCTCCTTTGTCAAAAAAGTTTCCGGAACCTCTGTTATATCTATAACTCTAATCCCGTCATCTTTTAACTTAACCATGGCCTCACGTTTTGAACTAGCATTGATGGTTCCCTGCTTTTTCCCTTTTTTATCGCGCCCTGAATACTTAAACCTAGGCATTTTGCATCATCTTTTCGTGTAAATATTGGTTTGCAGCATCTTTCAGAATTAAATTACGCTCCAACAAATCTTTGATACTCATTTCCAAAGTGTGCATTCCTTGGGCACGTGAAGTTTGCATCACACTTGGAATTTGGTGAATCTTCTCATTGCGAATCAGATTGGCAATGGCAGGGTTATTTACTAAGATTTCAGTCGCTGCTTTTCTTCCTTTTTTATCAGCAGTAGGAAATAACCGTTGCGAAATAACTCCAACTAGTACTGAGGCCAACTGAATTCTAATCTGAGGCTGCTGGGAAGGCGGAAAAACGTCAATAACCCTGTTGATGGTTGTTGGTGCACTCGAGGTATGCAATGTACCGAAAACAAGGTGACCTGTTTCAGCTGCAGTAATCGCAATTGAAATAGTTTCTAGGTCGCGCATCTCCCCAACCAAAATGACATCAGGATCTTGACGAAGTGCTGCTCTTAGTCCATCGGCATATGTTTGCGTATCAAATCCCACTTCCCGCTGATCAATAATGGAATTCCCATGACGATGTAAATATTCAATGGGGTCCTCTAAAGTAATGATATGTTTTCGCATTGTTCGATTCATGTAGTCAATCATGGCAGCAAGTGTTGTTGACTTACCACTTCCGGTTGGACCTGTCACTAAGATAAGGCCGTGGGGTTTTTCCACTAACCTTGGAAGAATTTCAGGTAATTCCAATTCTTCAATCGTTGGGGTACGGGTGGATACGACCCTCAATGCCAAAGAAATGCTTCTTCGTTGATGAAAGGCATTAACCCTAAATCGTGAAACTCCAGGGACCCCGTATGAAAAATCAAGTTCGCCTTTTTCTTTGAATAAACTCCATTGGTTTTCCGGAATGATTGCTTTGGCAATCGCCTCGGTATCCGCAGGCAAAAGCTTATCGGCACCATATCTTTTTAAGTCGCCGTTTATGCGCATTACCGGCGGAACCCCAACGGTTATATGGACATCCGAAGCCTTGTATTCAACAGCAGCCTGAAGTATTTGATCGATTTTCTCTTTCATATAAGCATTCTCCTACTCCAAAATTGCAATACGTAAAACCTCTTCTGTTGTGGTTATCCCTTGTTTTACTTTTAATAATCCATCATCAATTAAAAAAAAGGTTTTGTTTTTAATAGCAATTTCTTTCAGTTTTTGGAATGATTCACCATTCATAATTACCCTACGAATTTCATCATTAATAACAAGAACCTCGTGCAACGCTATTCTTCCTTTATAACCAGTCATATTACAAGAAGAACAACCCTTGCCTCGCATGATTTTCTCTATTTTCAAGCCTCTTTTTGCGAAGATTTCAATCTCACGTTTTGATGGTTCTTGTTCTTCAGCACAGTCACGGCAAACTTTTCGAACCAGACGTTGGGAGACAATCCCACTTAAGGAGGCAGCAAGTAAAAATGGTTCTACTCCCATATCAAGTAATCTGGTTACAGTCCCAATCGAATCGTTTGTATGAAGCGTACTCAATACTAAGTGCCCTGTTAATGAGGCACGAATAGCCACTTCCACCGTTTCCGTATCACGTATCTCCCCTACCATGATGATATTAGGATCTTGTCGGAGAATAGAACGTAAGCCAGCCGCAAAGGTCATCCCGACATTGGAATTCACCTGTACCTGATTGATCCCTTCTAATTGATATTCCACCGGATCTTCAACAGTAATAATGTTAACTTCATCATTATTTACCTTATTAAGTGCTGCATAAAGCGTTGATGATTTACCTGACCCAGTAGGTCCGGTAATTAAGACAATCCCTGTTGGTTTTTCAATCATTTCATTAAAGCGTTTAAGGTTCAAGGAGTTAAATCCTAATTTATTTATGTCATTTAGAGTAGAGCCCATATCCAAAAGACGCATGACGATCTTCTCGCCGAATACAGTTGGGAGTGTTGAAACACGAAGATCTACTGGATGGAAATCCAGATTAAGCTTAATACGCCCGTCCTGTGGAATTCGATGCTCAGTAATATCCAGATTAGACATGATTTTGATTCTGGCCGTTAATACACTTTGCATACTTTTAGGCAGTGTTTTTTCAATTTTTAGTATCCCATCAACACGGTAACGCACAATCACTTTTGTCTCTTGAGGATCTATATGGATATCACTTGCCTTTTGTATTACGGCATTTGTCAGGATCTGATTGACAACTCGGACAATGGGTGAATCTGTATCCGTTAGGTTCTCCTGTGCCTGCGGTCTACGTTCATTTTTTGGCAGCTCATCTAGTAGCTCGTCTAGACCATCATTTGTATCATAATATTTATTAATGGAACGAAGAATATCATCCTTTGTAGCAATCGCCGGTTCTATCTGGAATCCTGTAGATAAACGTAAATCATCGATGACGAAGAAGTCCATAGGATCAGCCATCGCAATAAATAATTTATTTCCGTCCCGTTTCAACGGAATAATCAGATTCCGACGAGCTGATTCCTTTGGTATCAATGTAAATAAACTTGTATCAAAGGGATAATGAAATAGGCTAATATGCGGTATACCCAATTGGTATTCGAGTACCTCAATTAGCTGTTGTTCAGTAATATATCCCCTCTGTAGTAGTACTTCACCTAATTTTTGATTAGGACTTTTATCTTGTAAAGCCGATTGAAGTTGTTCAGCAGTAATCAATCCTTCATCAAGTAACAAATCGCCAATTCTTTTTCTTGTTTGAATCATCTGGCATCCCTGCCTTTACTTTGGTTGTTCATTTGGCTTTCCCCAAATGTCACTCTCAGTTGTATTGGTTTGGTCATTTTCAGAAACTAAAGTAGACTGATCTTCGCTTGTGCTATTGGCACTTTGAGTTGTTGCTGGATCTAGCGTTGTTTGTGTTGTGGTTTGGGTATTACCGTCGAGACCATGTACCTCAACTCGATAGATAGGCGGATAATAATCTTCAGATATTAATTCATTTTTAACTAGTTGATTTCCTTGATAAATTTCCCGATAAATCTTTACAATTTGTCCATTCATCCCTTTTGTCACAATCTTTGTTTGGCCCGATTTCAACAGTGGGCTATATTGAATAATCGTCTTAGGCTGTAATTCCTGGTTATCCTTTTGAACAATTTGATAGCGGTAAACAAATTGTTGTCCTATTAAAGAAATAGTAAATTGATCTCCGACTAATTTGAACTCCAAACGATAATTCGTTTTGTTAGGATTAGTAATCACCAAATCTGTATTTGCACTTTGATTTACCTTTGCTTCAAAACCGAGGCCAGCATAATTCGGTAGGGAGCTGCTTATATTTCTTTCAACAATTTTAAAGTTAGTTGGCAGAATTTCTTGATATATTCCAGTTGCTAGGACATTTAATGAGTCCTCTCCACTAATTTTTTGTTTCCTAGCAAAGTCTAGCAATGAAAAAGTTGAACCTTTTGGAATTTCAATAGTCGGATTGTGTTCAATGATAGATTGCAAATCAAATGGTACTTCCTTAAGGTTCATCACTGTAAAATTAACAGTTTCTTCTTGAATTTGATGCCCTGCCAATACGAAGTCTGTTGTTAAATTAAAGGACTGCTCCCCTTCCTCAAATTGAGAAGCTGTTTCATTTAAACGATTTATTAATTTATCTACATCTATATCCTCCAGATTCAGTTGTGGAAAAAGAATTTCCAACTGTTCGGAAACTTGGGATTTATTCACTGCTATAGTTGCCAAGTTGCTTTTGCCTTCTTTAACAGTGTTTAAAGTTTGATGGGTATCTAAATGAAATTGGTTCATATCAAACGAGGCTGTCTTCTCCCCGTATTGCAAATTCAATTTTGTTCCTTTTAGCCATTCAACATATTTTTCCTCCAAAAGGGAGGTTGCTTCCGAGTCCGATTTTCCGGAAAGATCCAATAAACCAATAGTTGTGCCATCAGAGAATTTTCCATCTAAACGATTCAGGCTTTGAAAAGCTTTAACGCCAAAATGGGTAGAACTAAATATAAATGCAGTCCCAAACAGCAAAACGACAAATAATTTTATCATTTGTTGTTGTTTTCCCAAATCCCCCTGCCTCCTCTCCAATGAACGGCTAATTAATTACTGACTTTTTCCTTTTTTTCTTCTTCTGCCTCCTCATGAGCACGCAGAAAATCAAATAATGATTCCTCATTCAATGGATCTAAAGCCATATCTTTATTTTTATCAATCCTGGATAAATGTCTGGTAGTTTGATCTACTAATTTTTCATCGATAAGATCGTGGGTTTCACTACCGCTTTTTTCTAGTAAACTTTCAATATCGGAAAGATAATTTAACTCAACATGGTTTATTTCAATTGGGATTTCTACTGGTAAATCTCTATCCTGTAAGAATACAATGTCTTCTTCGTTCATTACTAATTCTGGTTCAATATTCTGATCAGAAACAGTCATCTGGAAAGAGTTATCGATTGTTTTTCTTGTATTGGAGGAGGAAAATAATTGCTGAAGTTCTGAATTATCTTCTTTTCCATTAACATTTTGATAATTAAGTTCATCTAAAGCATTCACTTCATGCAAGTCTGATTCAAACGAAATTTCAGGAAACAACAATGATCCAAAACGTTGATGGATAAAGTACGATGCAAAAAAGACAAGGGCAAATAACATTAATGTTGTCAACCATAATGAAAATCTGGCAGCGGCAACCATCCCACTTAGTGCTAAAACTAAACTAGTAAAAACAATTATTAATTTACCTTTAAGCGTAAAACCAAGTGGAATAAGTAAGATAGCAAACAAAAAAATACAGGTAGTACCTAAGACCCAAAAAACCACTCGCAATCACCCCCGCCTTCATTAAATAGTACTATAATCACATCTACGACAAATTTCTTCAAATTCCATAATTTTTATCTCTTTTTTACGATTATTAGACAAAATTTGCTTACTAAATATTGTATAATACTCTTAAGTATTTTAAAAGATTAAGGCGGAGAATTTTAATGAAGAAAAATTTCCATTGCCAAAAAGGACTAACTTTAATAGAAGTCCTGATTTCAATACTAATTTTAGCGATTATTCTATTATCCTTTATGGGATTTTTTACCCAGTCCGCATTATTTACCAAGAAAAATGAGCAAAAATTGGATACGCTACAAATTGCCCAAAAAATAGTCAACCTGGTTGAGGTCGACATTACCAAACAAGATTTACTAGCTAATGGGATTATTGATTCCAATGGTAATGTGTTAAATAGTCCTAAAACCATCGATGCTTCTACACTGAATCTTTTATTAGATGATACAATCGATCCCAATTATAAATACAGTGCCGTGGTTAGCAATAATAGTTCACAAAATCTAATCATGTTTAAAATTATTGTTCAAGACCCAAGTAACTTAAATAATAAATCCGAAACCTACACTTATATTCGCAGGTGAGCCATGAAAAATCAAAAAGGATTAACATTGGTTGAATTACTAGCGGCAATTACCATTCTTCTTCTAATTTCATCCGTCATTTATGGAGTTTTGATTAATTCCAATAAAAACTATAAGAGTCTTACTGAAAAAATAAATTTGAATCAAGAGGCAAACTTATTATTAACTACCATAAGAAATTATCATCAAAAACAAAGTTTGCATTCATTTGATAGTAATAATAATGAAATTTATAAACTTAAATACGATCCTACAACGAAAAAAGCATATATAGGAACTTCATCAGCCACTATTCCTTTACAAAAAGATAATGTGTTTATAATTATTAAAATTGATGATATTGAAATTTCTGGAGAACAAACCATCTATCCTGATGACCCGTTGTATATTTATATAAAACTATATAATCAACAAGGACAATCATATGAAATAGAAACCGTCATTAAACAATATTAGGGGGTGTGTCTATTGAAAAGAGAAAAAGGATATGCACTTGTTCTTGTTTTAATTATTATTTCAATCGTAATGATAGTTGGACTTTCATTAGGCGGTATCGGCTTAACGAATAGGGCGCAATTGAACAAAACTGACTCACGAAATAAAGCAACAGATTTAGCAGAAATGGGCGTAACCTATTATCAGCCGATAGTAAGTAGTTATGTTAGTTCGGCAAAAATCACAGCACAAAATTATGTAAATTATTATGGAACTTATTATAATACCTATGATGGCTATTTTTATAACAGCCTTTATTCCAAGCTTAACACAGCAAATGCTCCTGTTGAGGTAGATACAAGCAATAATAAATATCAAGTTACCTTTAAATCATTAGACAAATCAGTTGCGAATAAAATGATTGTTAATTTTGAAAGCACAGGCACTGCAGGTACAGAAACTGCAACCGTTAAAGGTTTTTTTACCATTGAAAAAATATCAGGTGCATCTAAAGCAGGGCAGTTGAATCCTGCTATTTCAACTTATTCATATAATGAAAAAAACTCAAGGTATCTAAGTCCTCCATCAAAGTTATCATCTTACAATTCGTCCACCTATTTCAGCAGTCTCATTCAAATTCAAGGCAATCATACGCTTACTGTTAATGGACAGGCATTTTTCACGTCTTTAATATTGGCAGGTTCTGCAAAACTGAATATAAAAGGTGATGCTATTTTTGCAAAAGATATTGTCATTCAAGATTCCGCAGTTAAAATTTGTATAACAGGAAAAACGTATAAATTAGATGCAAACAATAAATTGGTAGATTATCCAATAACTAAAAATACTTGTGCTGCCCCCTCTGCAACGGAGTGGCAATTTGATACAAATTCTGGTACTAAAGTGAGCTACTAAAAAAGATGCCGTTTCCCGGGAAACGACATCCTTTTTTTATTTATTTATTAACACGTCGAATACTCCGCCACCCGATTTCTCCCGGCCCGCTTAGCGCCAACATAAAGAGCACGGTCTGCATGACGAATCAGTGCTTGAGCGTCTTCTGCATCATCTGGAGCAGTTGCGACGCCAATTGACGCGGTAATTTTGATTTGCTGTTGTTGATGGTCAATTGATTGGGTGAGAGTAAAAGGCCAGTTAGCAATGGCTTGTCTGATATGTTCGGCCATTTGATATGAATCTTCTCTTGAACAGTCCGGCAACAAGACAACGAATTCCTCCCCGCCATAACGGGCAACCGTTCCCCGGCCGCCAACCAGTTTACTAATCCGATTGGCTACCTCACAAAGGATCTCATTTCCGCTCTGGTGTCCGTATGTATCATTAATATTTTTAAAGTGATCGAGGTCAATGACAATTAGTGACAGTATTTGGTTTTCGTTTTGTCCAAGTTTTTCAAACTCCCGTAACAACAATGATTGGAAATAACGGAAATTATATAACTTTGTCAATGCACAACGTTCGCTTTGACTTTTGGTCAACTCGTAATGCCTGGCATTTTCCATAGCGACAGCAAAGTAAGAGCACAAAATATCCAGGATGGTCAGTTGGAACTTTTCAAAAGCACGCTTTCGTCTCGATGCCAATAATAATACACCCGTAACATCTCTATTCTTGACAATAGGAACACTTAGGATACTTTGGACGTCATCCGGCATCAATTCATTGGTAAGTCCACGCCATTCCATTTTTCCATGGTATAGTGTAGCATCCCCGCTGGCCCATGTTCTGCCAATAATTCCTTCATTTTTTCTAATAGAAAGTATTCTATTCGATAACACTTCTCCGGACTCCAGCCGTCTAATCAATTTAAGCTGATGATCTTCTTCTTCAAAAATATAGGCGTAATCCACCGGGAGCATTTCCGTCAGCTTTTGCATAAATAATTCTGAAACTGCTTTAACTTGCAGCCTTCCTGCTAACTGATGACCGATTTCCGCCGCCTTTTGCAAGTACTCATTAATTTGTTGACTGGAATAATACAGATTGAAAATGATGGAAAGGGAGATAAATGGAATACCGACAAAAAGCAATGCCCATAGTCCTATTTGGTTATATAAAATATATAAAATGAAGCCTATTGGGAAAGTAATCAGAGTTGTAACCGTCTCGACAATAAAATCCTTGCCAAAATAAGGCTCTTTACTGTTGTAAACAAAATATAGGTTGAACCATATGATCAGCTGATTTAAAACATAGGTTAAAAAGGCATAAAGGATGGCGAGCCAGAATGAACGGATATCAGTCTCCATATTTGGAGCAAGATTCCCACCCAGCCAATAATAAACCAATCCACTGACAAAAGACACGATAAAGAACATCGTAAAATTCAGCGGGTATCGAAATAATTGATCCTTCTGAACCCTTAACCTTAATAACAACACAATGACAGCAACTTGTGAAAAAATGATCTCTACAAAAAGTCCATAACTCAAGAACGCTGAGAGTGTAGCCCATTGCATTAAAAATATTGGTGTATTGTTTATGATCATTGGCATTGAGGCCACGATTGCATAAAGAATCAAGAATGCTGCCATATCCAGCCAGTGACCTGCAATATGAGGAGGGTAGTGTTTATATGTGTACCATAGTCCGATTGGCACTAACAGGATCCAGACTAAAAAAAGAATTCGCTTTTTTTCTGCAGTAACCCCCATACTTCTCCCCTCCCCTATTATTTTTGAATAAATAGCGATAAAAATATTTTATCAAAAAATAAAAAAATTGTCATAAAGAAATCTTTCTATTTTTTAAACATTTCGACAAAAACGGTTTCACTTCGGAAATAAAATACAACGATCCAGTAATGACAAGCACATCATTTGGTTTTATATTTGGTATTTCATCTGTTAAGTACTCCTGCCAGTCATCAACCGCTAATTTTAGAGATGATTTACTATACTCCAACAATTGTTCTGCATTAGCCGCCCGAGGAAAATCAAAGCTGACAAAAGTAATTTGATTGGAAATCATGTCCAGTTGTGAGATCATTTGATCCAGCTTTTTATCTTTTAAGGCAGCAAATACAATATGGATGTTCCTACCTGTGTAACGGCTTGAAATCTCTTGAACCAATGTGGCAATCCCTTCATCGTTATGGGCTCCATCCATGATAATAAGAGGCTTGTCCGAAATAATTTCAAATCGTCCGGGCCAGTAGGCATTTTTTAACCCATCTCTTATATTTTGCTCAGTAAGGTTGAACCCTTTTTCTCCTAAAAATTGCGCTGCATTAACGGCAAGTACTGCATTTTCCGTCTGGTGTTTCCCTAACATGGAAATTTCAGCGTTCTCAATACTATTATTCACTGTTTGAACAGTAAACTTCTCACCTTTTGCAAGAGAGGTGTGGTCTGTTATAAAAAATTCTGAACCAATCCGATAAATAGGGGCACCCACTTTTTCTGCCTGTTCAGTTATAACTTTTAATGCACCGGGATGTTGAACGGCCGTAAAAATCGGTGTACTAGCCTTAATAATCCCTGCTTTTTCAAAAGCAATTTCCTCATAGGTATTGCCAAGAATATTCGTGTGATCGAGACCAATATTAGTAATGATGGAAGCTAGCGGCTTTACAATATTAGTCGAGTCAAAACGTCCACCAAGACCTACCTCAAAGATCACAATATCTACTGAACGCATTCTGGCAAAATAATAAAACGCCATCGCTGTGATGACCTCAAATTCAGTTGGACCTCCAAGTTCAGTCGTTTCTAATTCATCTGCTAATGGCAGAATGATATTGGTTAATTTCAATATTTCTTGATCACTTATTGGTTGTCCATTTACGCTGATTCGTTCATTAAATTGCTCAATATAAGGAGAAGTAAACGTTCCAACAGTATAGTTTCCCGCTTGTAAAATATTACGGAGGAAAGTAACCGTTGACCCTTTTCCATTCGTCCCACCAATGTGAACTGCCTTGAGTTGTGTTTCCGGGGAGCCAAGCCGCTCCATCATCCACTCCATTCGTTTTAACCCTGGTTTAATTCCCAGTCTCAGTCTTCCATGAATCCAGTCGAGGGCTTCCTTATAGGTAGTAAACATCTCTGACACCTCTTTTTAAGTAATAAAAGGCGAGATGAATCCAATACAGGATTCATCCCACCTCATCATTAACCTTTTAATTCCTTTAGACGTGACCAAACAATATCTCGTTTTTCCATGTAGTCTTTTTGTTTACCGCGTTCTTCTGCAATTACATTTTCAGGAGCTTTTTTCATAAAGCCTTCATTGCTTAATTTCTTTTGAACGCGTTCAACCTCTTTATTTAGTTTATCATATTCTTTTTCAAGCCGAGCAATTTCTTCATCAACATTGATTAATCCTTCAAGCGGAAGGATGATTTCAACGCCTGTTATAACAGCCGTCATTGCTTTTTCAGGAATTTCTAAATCAATACCCATTTGCAGCTCTTCCGGATTACAGAATCGCTCGATATAGGCACGGTTCTTTTCAATAGTATGAAGTGTATTAGTATCTTTAGCTTTTACAAGCATTTTAATTTTCTTGCTTAGTGGCGTATTTACCTCTGCCCGTATATTACGTACAGAGCGAATCATTTCCACTAATAGCTTCATTTCTTGTGCCGCGGCTTCATCCGTAAACTCTGGATTCACTTCTGGCCAGTTAACTGATGTAATCGACTCCCCAGAATGAGGCAGGTTTTGCCAAATTTCTTCCGTGATAAATGGCATAAACGGATGTAATAGGCGCATGGTTTGATCTAAGACATAGGCTAAAATGGAACGAGTCGTTTGCTTTGCCGCTTCGTCCTCGCCATACAATGGCAGTTTCGCCATTTCAATATACCAATCACAGAAGTCATCCCAAATGAAATTGTAGAGAGCACGCCCTACTTCACCAAATTCATAGCGCTCAGACAACTTAGTAACATGGTCAATCGTTTCATTTAATCGTGTTAATATCCATTTGTCAGCAACGGATTTTTCTCCGCTGAAATCAATTTCCTCGAAAGTCAAACCATTCATATTCATTAACGCAAAACGGGAGGCGTTCCAAATCTTATTGGCAAAATTCCAAGTTGCTTCCACTTTTTCAGTGCTATAGCGCAAGTCCTGACCTGGTGAAGTTCCCGTTGATAAGAAGTAACGCAGTGCATCAGCGCCATATTGATCGATCACTTCCATTGGGTCTACCCCATTACCAAGCGATTTACTCATTTTCCGTCCTTGCTCATCACGAACTAGTCCGTGTATCAAAACATCTTTAAATGGACGATCTCCGGTAAATTCGATGCTTTGGAAAATCATTCTGGAAACCCAGAAGAAGATAATATCATAACCTGTTACTAGCACACCGGTAGGGAAGTATCGCTTGAAATCAGCTGCTTCTCTATCCGGCCAGCCCATTGTAGAGAATGGCCATAATGCAGAACTAAACCATGTATCTAATACGTCCTTATCCTGCTCCCAATTCTCTGCATCCTCTGGTGCCTCATGGCCAACGAATACCTCACCGGTTTCTTTGTGATACCATGCTGGAATTCTATGTCCCCACCATAGCTGTCTGGAAATACACCAGTCACGGATATTTTCCATCCAATGTAAATAGGTTTTTTCAAATCGTTCTGGAACGAAGTTTACTTTGTTTTCTTTATTTTGAAGGGCAATCGCTTCTTCAGCTAGCGGCTGCATTTTAACAAACCACTGAGTTGAAAGGTATGGTTCAACTACAGCACCGCTTCGTTCAGAATGTCCTACAGAATGAAGGTGGTCTTCAATTTTAAAGAGAACTCCTTGTTCTTGTAGATCTTTTACAATTTGCTTCCGGCACTCGAATCGATCAAGACCTTTGTATATGCCAGCTTTTTCATTCATTGTACCGTCTTCGTTCATCACTAGTACACGTTCAAGATTATGGCGATTACCTAATTCAAAGTCGTTCGGGTCATGTGCCGGTGTAATTTTAACGGCACCAGAGCCGAATTCCATGTCGACATAATCATCTCCGACAATCGGAATTTCCCGGCCGACGATAGGTAAGATCACTGTCTTACCAATTAAGTGCTTATAGCGTTCGTCTTCAGGATGAACCGCAACCGCAGTATCACCAAGCATCGTTTCTGGACGTGTGGTAGCTACTTCGATGGAACCGGATCCGTCAGCTAACGGATATTTCATGTGGTAGAATGCACCCTGAACATCTTTATAAATAACCTCAATATCAGATAAGGCTGTCTTTGTGGATGGATCCCAGTTAATAATGTATTCTCCGCGGTAAATCAAGCCTTTATTATATAGAGTGACAAATACTTCACGGACTGCTTTCGATAAGCCTTCATCCAGTGTGAACCGCTCACGGGAATAATCCAGACCTAAGCCCAATTTTGACCATTGCTGGCGAATATGAGCCGCATATTCTTCCTTCCACTTCCATGTTTCTTCCACGAATTTTTCCCGGCCGAGGTCGTAACGGCTTTTACCTTCATTGCGGAGCTTTTCCTCCACCTTTGCCTGAGTGGCAATCCCGGCGTGGTCCATGCCTGGCAGCCAAAGGACATCATAACCCTGCATACGCTTCATTCGTGTAATAATATCTTGTAGTGTAGTATCCCATGCATGACCTAAATGCAGTTTTCCGGTTACGTTTGGCGGCGGGATGACAATTGTGTACGGCTTTTTGCTTTCATCATCCTTTGCTTCAAAAAACTTTCCTTGTAACCACCAATCATATCGGCCTTTTTCAATACTTTGTGGGTCATATTTTGTCGGCATTGTTAATTCTTTTGTTTCCACTTTATATTCCTCCTTTACTTCATTACGGCAGTAAAAATAAAAAACCCCATTCGTCATAAAAGGACGAATGGAGTTGCTTCGCGGTACCACCTTTTTTCCAATCAGAAGGTCTGATTGGCACTTAAACGAATAACGGATTTGATCCGTCTTCAACTACTAAGATTTTCATCTTTTCGCAGAAGATGCTCTTGGGCGACCTTCCGAGGTTCCACTTAGGAAATCTTCCAGCTAATGATTTCCCTCTCTTGAAGCAGGCTGACCGTCGTACTCTTCCCTGTCTTAGCATGAATTAATTAAATTATATTGTTATACTACCCAAAAAAGGTGCTTGACGTCAATCATGATAACCAATTTTTTTGTTATTTATACGATATGAAATTTTTTAGAGTGGAGTTCACACATTTTTTTGAATATACATAAGATAGACGTAAAATGGGAAAGGGGAGGTTATAGGGTGAGGAATTTCCAAAAGTTTAAACACCGTCCCTGGTTTAGAACATTTCGGAGGTTTTGCGGACAGCTGATTATTCCGTTTATGATTTTTCAATTAATACGGACGCTGTTTCTACCGACCGTTTTTGATGTTTTGTTATTATTATTCTTTTTTGTTATTGCCATCACTGTTTATTTCGAAATTATTTAGGAGCCCATTAAGCAGCTGTATTAAGACTGCTGGGCTCCTTCTTTTGTTTGTTGGGCTGCCTGTTGCTGTGCAGCCTCAATTTCTGTCATCCGCATCACAACAAACTCGGTATTCTTTAAGTGCCAATAGCGGCTTTGAAGTTGACGAATAAATTTTAGCTCATTTTTTGGATTCTTCTTTCGAAAGTATTTTTCCGCCACCTGGATTATCGGGATGGGATAAGATAGATAACTGAAGAATAACTGCTTTTCATCTGATTTAAACGGGAAGTATTTATAGTAGTGATAGACCCAATCCACCACATCATTATTCCTTTTTGGATTAGTGTTGAGTGACCGTGAAACATAGGGGAGCAAATCGTGAATGGGTGAACCATAACGGGCGTTTTCAAAATTAATGAAAAAGCCATAGCCCCTGTCATCATAGAGGAAGTGATCCGAGGACAACTTTCCGTGAACCACAACCATTCGGGCTTTTTCATTTTCTTTTGTACTTTCATACCATTCTTCGAACTTGGCTTTTGAAAACCGCAGTGCCTGGCTGATCTCGTTGTAATAAAGGCAATATAACAATTCGAAAGGCGACATATACGTTTTACGTTCACAAACATCTATAAACCCGTCTAGGAATTCTTGATTTTTATCTAATTGCTGAATGGTCTTTTCATAATGCTCCAATCTCTCTTCTTTATTTACTGTAATTTCTTTGGCAGACAAGGTATGAAGCCTTGCTAGCTCACGAAAAAGCTGTTGTTTTTTGTAATCATGATTTTCCCGTTGATCATCAGTCATCCACGGCATCAAGTAATACAAGCTTTGATCATGCAATACAGCATATCGACCATCCATAGTTGGATAAATAGGAACGATGCGATTGTAGCCCTTTTGGTATAAATAATGAACGTGCCGAATAAAATCAGTCCCGATCATCGGATCAATTTTTTTCAAGGCAAACGTTCCTTTGGTGGAATAAATCTTCTGGATGGTGCCAAAATCCTCGATAAAATGGGGTTCAATTTGGTATTGCTCCAAAATAGGCTTAACCGCTTCAAACCGGTTGGAGTCGCTCATATTTTTCAACTTCCTTCCAAAAAAGAAGCTGAGCAGGTTATGATAACCCGCTCATCTTTTTCAAAAAGTTATTTTTTGGCTAGTGCCGCCGGAATGTATAGGACCTGGCCCTCAAAGACGTCTTGATTATAGTCAAGTTGATTAGCTCTGAGTAAATTTTGTACGGATACATCAAATCGATCAGCAATCGTTTCAACCGTATCTCCTTTTTGGACGATGCAAACCTTTAGTTTTGCTTGTGCAGCTCCTTCATCTTTACGGGCAAAAAACTCTGTCAGTGTCATACTTTTCTTTTTGATAAACTTTTTCTTAACTTTATCCAGAATTTCTTCGGAAGAAGAAGACGATGAAGAGCTCTCTTCAGTCTCACCAACCTCTACCTCTACCTCGACCTTAACCATTTCCGCAGGCTCTTTCTCCACTACCATTCCTTCTTCTACTTTAAGCTCCACCTCGACAGGTTTATTCCCTTCATTCCTTCCCTGTTCCTGATTCCATTGGGATTGCATAGCCTCCGGAGAATATGGCTGAAATTGCCATGGGTTTCGATACGGTTGAATAGGTTCTTGCTGCTGAGGTTGATAATTGAAGTTCGGGAATTTCGGAAATACCTCTTGGCTTTCTTCTTCCTGCTGTTTTCTTGCTTCGGCCTCAAACAACAGATCATTAGCGACAGGTTGAACAGATGGCTGTTCATTAGAAACTTCCTCTGCTTCGTTGCCTACCCGGTGAAGAACCTCGTATTCCTGCTCTGGCACCTCTTGTTTCTCGGCCTCATATAAGCCGCTAATGGTTAACTCTGCCGAAAGTTTCAGACAGCTCCGTTCCGGGATGGAATAATCAAAGGAATCCACCAGAACATCGATATCATAAACGCTTTGGATCCGATTATTAGGAATGGTGATATCCACCGGGAAGCGATGAGAAAATTCGCAAACTCCCTCTTCCCTCTCTGCTACCCTCTCAACAAATTTCTGTGAGGCCACAACCTCAGATTCGGTTTCATCCGTTTCCTGGCAATTTTTATATTCGCCGGTAAGCTCCAGCGAACCACGTATGGTCACGTACTGTTCATTTTCCTGGATGGTAATATCGGGGTCTAAAGAAATGGAAACAAGCTCTTCGACTTCCTGTCCTTTTCTAAACCACAATGATTCCTCCACGGAAAACCTAAGGTACGATTGATTCTCCTGGGACAAAGCGACTCCTCCTTTCGTTTCCTTTGCGCAAAATCACTATGTCATTTAAACTTTATGAAAAAGTTTTTTTAAATATGATAAAAATGCAGGTTTAGGCACAAATAAAAAGACGCCCCCTTATTCATAAGAGAACGTCCTTAACATTATTTTTTAAGTTTTGAAAAAGCAACCTCAGCAGCTTTAATTGTTTTTTCAATATCTTCATCAGAGTGTTCAGTTGACAGGAATAATCCTTCAAACTGGGAAGGAGGCAAGAAAATGCCTTGTTCCGCCATTACACGATAGTATTCAGCAAAGAATTCTAAATTAGATGATTTTGCTTTTTCATAATTGGTAACAACTTCACTTGTAAAGAAGAAGCCAATCATAGATCCGGCACGGTTAAAGCTGATTGGAACATCATATTTTTCTGCAGCAGCTTTAATGCCTTTTTCAAGCAAGTCGCCTTTACGGATAAATTCTTGATAATGCTCTGGAGTCAGTTGACTTAAGGTTTCAAATCCTGCGGTCATGGCCAATGGGTTACCAGACAATGTACCTGCCTGATAGATTGGGCCACTTGGTGCAATCCGTTCCATAATTTCCGCTTTACCGCCATATGCACCTACCGGTAAACCTCCTCCAATTACTTTTCCAAGAGTAGTTAGGTCAGGTGTAATATTAAAATAGCCTTGTGCGCAATGATAACCGACACGGAACCCCGTCATGACTTCATCAAAAATGAGCAGTGCCCCGTATTGAGTCGTAATTTCACGCAGTCCTTCCAAGAAACCAGGTATTGGTGGAACTAACCCCATATTTCCAGCAACAGGCTCCACGATGATACAGGCGATATCGTACCCATATTTTTCAAACGCCACTTTAACGCCTTCAAGATCATTGTAAGGCACTGTAATAGTGTTTTTCGCAATGCCTTCAGGTACACCTGGGCTGTCAGGCAATCCTAGCGTAGCGACCCCAGAGCCGGCTTTAATTAGCAACGAATCACCATGGCCGTGGTAACAGCCTTCAAACTTTAAAATCTTATTGCGGCCTGTATAACCCCTAGCAAGACGTAATGCACTCATCGTGGCTTCCGTACCAGAAGACACCATGCGAATCACTTCAATGGACGGTACGCGTTCGATTACAAGCTTGGCTAATTCATTTTCCATTAATGTTGGTGCACCAAAACTTGTACCAAGCTCCGCTACCTTCTTGATCCCTTCAACAACACGGTCATTAGAGTGGCCAAGGATTAGAGGTCCCCATGATAAAACGTAATCAATATATTCATTGCCATCAATATCATAGATTTTAGAGCCTTTTCCTTTTTCCATAAAAATCGGATCCATGTTCACTGATTTAAACGCACGGACCGGGCTGTTTACACCGCCAGGCATTAACTTTTTTGCTTCTTTAAAAGCTTCAACTGATTTAGTATAGGAACGCATCTACTTCCCTCATTTCCAATAATGATTATTCGTCTTCTTTTAACCAGCGGGCAGCATCTTTGGCATGGTAGGTGATAATGAGGTCAGCTCCTGCACGTTTAAAGCCTACTAACGCTTCAAGTACCGTCTTTTTCTCATCCACCCAGCCATTTAATGCTGCTGCTTTAATCATCGAATATTCACCGCTCACGTTATACGCAACGACTGGCAAATTAAAGTTATTTTTCACATCACGAATGATATCCAAATACGGTAAACCCGGCTTAACGATTAAGAAGTCTGCGCCTTCTATAACATCTGATTCTGCTTCTCTAAAGGCTTCAATGCGGTTGGCTGGATCCATTTGATAGGTTTTGCGATCCCCGAATTGCGGTGCCCCCTCAGCCGCTTCACGGAATGGGCCATAGAACGAGGAAGCATATTTGACAGCATAGGACATAATCGGGATTTCCGTAAATCCTGCTTCGTCTAGACCTGCTCGAATGGCTGCTACGAATCCGTCCATCATATTGGAAGGAGCAATAATATCTGCACCAGCTTTTGCTTGGCTAATTGCTGATTTCACCAGCAGATCAAGAGATTCGTCGTTTAGAATTTTGTCACCTTCCACCATGCCACAATGACCATGGCTTGTGTATTCGCATAGACAAGTATCGGCCACAACGAGGATTTCAGGGAATTTTTCCTTTATAAAACGAGTTGCAACCTGAACAATTCCATGATCATGGAAAGCCTGAGTACCGCATTCATCCTTTTCAGCTGGAATTCCAAATAATAATACTGATTTAATTCCGTGAGCAACCACATCTTCCATTTCAGCTTGAAGATTGTCCATGGACACTTGGAATACTCCTGGCATGGATGATACTTCTTTTCTGATATTCTCACCTTCAATGATAAACAATGGATAGATGAAGTCTTCAACTCTTAAATGGTTCTCTCTTACTAGTGCACGCATATTGGCACTTGAACGTAAACGACGGTGACGTGAAAATTGCAAATCCATTCTCTTTACCCCCAAATTATTTTTGTGTATGTTCCAAATAAGCAATCGTGCTTTTTATCATTCCCTCGACGGTGTATTCCTTAGGTGAGGCATGTACAGGGAGATTGTACTCAAGTAATTTCTTCTCGGAAACTGGCCCGATACAACTGATGATACACTTTTTAAGGTGCTCTGATAAATGAAATTCCTTCACTACATTCATTAAGTGATCGACAGTAGACGGACTAGTAAACATTAAGATATTTAATTGATCAGCCGCCAGCATCTTTGCCAACCTAGCACGATTTTCATCGGGCATATAGGTTTCGTAAATCACAACCTCTTCTACTTCCGCACCGGCTTGAAGCAGCGCGTTTGAAATGTATTCACGGGCAAGATTCCCTTTAGGAATCAACACTCTCGCACCTTTATGAATGGTTGGCAGGAAGTCGTCAACAAACACCTCTGCTACATAGGCAGATGGGACAAAATCTACTTGAAGCCCTTTGTCAACCAGAACCTGCTTCGTCTTCTTACCAATCACAGCGATCTTCGGTAACAGGCGTTTATCAGCTTTAAAAAACGAGAAAAATGTCTCAACGGTTGTGTTGCTAGTGAAAATGATCCAGTCATATGTATCAATAGCCTCCAAGATCTCTTGAAGGCGTTTGTTGGATTGAATCGGTCTAAAAGCGATTAACGGGATTTCAACGGGAGTCCCTCCGTACCTTTCAATCAGCTCAGAAAAAGATTTAGCTTGATTTTCCCCTCTGGGAACTAGCACTTTTTTTTCAAGCAAAGGCAATGATTTTAGCATTTCCCCTCAAGCTCTCGCACAACTTTTTCAATCAGGGCTTTTGCTCCTTTTTCGATTAAAAGGTCGGCGGCTTGATTGCCAAGCTCTTCGGGATGATGCCCTCTTAATTCCTCTTTAAAAATTTCTTTTCCTTCAGGTGATGCTACTAGTACATTTAGGACGATTTCATCATTTTCTTCCACATAGGCAAAACCAGCGATCGGAACTTGGCAGCCACCCTCCATTTTTTGCAGGAAGGCTCGCTCTGCTCGTACAGCTCTTTCCGTTTTCTTGCAGGTGAATTTTTCAAACAAGTCTAGTAGCTCTTTATCATCTGCACGACACTCAATTGATAATGCCCCTTGGCCAACTGCAGGGATACATGTATCCGTATCCAAGAATTCAGTGACTACCTCTGATGCCCAACCAAGACGGGAAAGTCCTGCAGCTGCTAAAATAATCGCATCATATTCTTCCGTTTCAAGCTTGGCTAAACGAGTATCCACGTTGCCGCGTATCCATTTAATTTCAAGATCAGGGCGTTTCGCTAATAACTGGGCACTGCGGCGCAGACTGCTTGTCCCGATAATGGCACCCGGCTTTAACTCATTTAACTTAACATGGTCACGTGAAATTAGGGCATCACGGTGATCTTCGCGGAAAGGAATACAACCTATTGTCAGCCCCTCAGGTAAAACAGCTGGCATATCCTTCATGCTATGAACAGCCATATCAATCTCTTTATTCAGCATCGCCTGTTCAATTTCTTTTACAAATAATCCTTTTCCGCCAACTTTAGAAAGTGTGACATCCAGGATTTTATCACCTTTTGTCACGATTTCCTTCACTTCAAACTCGAAGGAAGGGTCTAATTTCTTAAGTTGATCAATCACCCAGTTTGTCTGTGTCAATGCCAGTTTGCTACGTCTTGAACCTACGATAATTTTTCGCATGATTGCCTCCTATGTTATGAATACCACAAATGAAAAGATGACAAACGTCCAAATAAAAAGAAATTGATTAATACAATTAAAAATGATGCAGCGTTCCAGATAGCCAATTTCTTACCTGATACATTTCTTACAATTCTTAAATATAAAAGCGTACTATACGCTGCTAACAATAAAAAGGAACCAATAATTTTCATGTCATACCACGGCATTCCCGGGAGTTTAAGGAAGGCCCATTGCAGTCCTAATATCAAACTCAAAAGCAGCATCGGGATACCGATTACGGCCATTATGTAAGATAGTCTTTCAAGCTGTTCCAAATCCGCCAGCCTTATTAATCTAGTTCCCCATTTCTTTCTTTTCAATAAATCATATTGAAGCAAATACAGAACAGAGAAGCCAAACGAAAGAGAAAAAGCCCCATATGAAAGAATGGCCATTGTTATATGGATCAACAGCAATTCAGACACAAGTCGATTAGCCATGATATAGGAATGATACTGCATAGGAGCAAAGGTATGAATCGCCATGACTGTAAAGCCAAGGATATTTGTGAAAAAAACGATGAAATCTACTCGTAAAAAATGATTTATTCCAATTGATAATGTTACTAAAACCCAAGCATAAAAATAGAGTCCCTCAAAAATAGTAAGAACAGGGAACCTGCCTGTTTTGCTCATGAAGATAATCAAAAAAGCAGTCTGCAAAATCCATACAAATGCAAGTAACCAGAAGGCAATTCGGTTTGCCTTCCGGTTATGGTGAATGAAGTCGAAAAAATATAACAACACACTGAAGGCATAAAGAACAACTGTCAGCTCATGAAGCCTTGTCATAAAGACATTGAACATAGCACTTCTCCTTATGACTGGAAAGAAGCCTGTGGTTTATGAACCGGTATTTTATTGGTTTCGGCTGCTTTCAATTGTTGTTCTTGGACTAGCTCTTCAATATTAAATATCTTCACAAAGAGATCCATCGCTTGTTCTGCATCAGGTCTTGCAGCCATTTCTTTAGCCTGTAAAATCGGATCCTTTAGAAGTTGGTTGATAATACTCTTTGTGTGTTTATTTAGTACTTTAACATCCCGCTCTGTCAGATTAGGCAGCTTCCGTTCCAAGCTAACCATTGTTTCAGCTTGAATAGCCAGTGCTTTTTCTCTTAAAGCAGAAATAACAGGAATGACACCGAGCATGCCAAGCCATTGTTTAAAGTCGACGATTTCTTTCTCAATCATGAGCATGATTTTTTCAGCAGCTTTTTTACGTTCCTGCAGATTTGCTTCTACTATTCCTTCTAAATCATCTATGTCATACAAAAATACATTTTCAAGCTCCGCAATTTTCGGATCCAAGTCACGTGGAACTGCAATATCAACCATGAATAACGGTTTCCCTCTGCGCATTTTTTCCACTTTTGCAATCATTTCTTTGGAAATCACGAAATCCTTAGCACCTGTAGAACTAATGAGAATATCCGCTTCTACAAGAGCTTGTTGTAGTTCATCGATTGTTCTGGCATCTCCATTAAACCGGCCAGCAAGAACTTTCGCTTTATCATAAGTACGGTTAATGACCGTTACTTGTTTTACACCATTGCCATGCAGGTTTTGTACAGCTAATTCACCCATTTTCCCTGCACCGAAAATTAACACGTGTTTATTGGCTAAAGAACCAAAAATCTTCTTTGCCAATTCAACAGCAGCATAGCTGACTGAGACGGCATTTGCACCAATTTCCGTTTCAGAATGTGCACGCTTTGCCAAGGTGATGGCTTGTTTAAATAGATGGTTAAACACAGACCCGGTCGTTTCATGTTCTTGAGCCAACATAAAGCTAGTTCGAACCTGTCCAAGAATTTGCGTTTCTCCAAGGACCATTGAATTGAGGCCGCAAGTAACATTAAATAGATGTTCAACCGCTCCATCCTCTTCGTATATAAATAAAAACGGTGAAAATTCGGATTGCTCCAAACCAAACCATTCTGAAAGAAATTCTTTAATATAGTACCGCCCTGTATGCAGTTGATCCACAACAACATAAATTTCCGTACGATTGCAAGTAGACAGGATGATATTTTCAAGAATGCTTTTCTTGTTGCTTAAAGTTTTAATGGCATCCTCTAAGTCGGTTTCATTAAATGTCAACCGCTCACGGATTTCCACAGGGGCAGTTCTATAGTTAAGACCGATCACTAAAATATGCATGTTATCCGGACACCCCCAAATTAACATAACAGCAGTATTAACTAGTTTGATTATATCATGAACAATTTCGACAAATACTGGAAAATGTGAACATAAAACGAAACTATGTGTTAATATATTTAGCGTAAATGCCTATTAAATAAAGGACAAAACGCCTATTGCTGTATAATTTATAATAATAGTTCTTCCTAATGTACAGTATCAAAAAAAACGACAAGATTCAAGTAAACCTTACTGGAAGTGGTGTAAGTCATGAAAAATCAACGAATGTTCCCTGGAGTCATCCTAATCGGATTTGGTGTCTATTATTTACTTCAACAAGCAGGCATCACATTATTTCAATCCTTTTTTACCTGGTCAACCTTATTAATCATTATCGGTTTCGCATTTTTATGTCAGGGATTTGTGGCTAATGATCATGAAGCTATCCTTCCTGGAGTAATTATGACTGGGTTTGGACTGCATGATCAATTAGTCAATCATGTTTCATTTTGGCCGCAAAATACGATAGGAATGCTAATGCTGCTCCTTTCCATCGGATTCTTTTTGCGCTATCAAAAAACTAGTAACGGTTTATCTCAAGCGTTCCTCTTCCTGACTATAGCAGTGTTCCTACTCTTTTATGACACAATTGCAAGATACCTTGGACAATTACAAAATGGTATGAACATCGTATGGAAATTTTGGCCCGCTCTGTTAATAGTAGTTGGTCTATATTTTCTCTTAAAAAGAAAAAAATAAACGCTTGGCATCTTTATTTTGCCAAGCGTTTATCCTTATTATATATAACTCTCTATTACGGACCAAGCCTTATCTTTTCCCTCACCAGTCTCCGATGAAAAAACAATGATTTGGTCATTTGGATCAAGATCCAGTGTTTCTTTCGTCACTTTTAAATGCTTTTGCCATTTCCCTTTAGGAATCTTATCCGCTTTTGTTGCAATAACAATGCAGGGAATTTCATAATGCTTTAAAAAGTCATACATCATCACATCATCTTCGGTAGGCGGATGGCGTAAATCAACGATTAACACACATGATTTCAATTGTTCACGGGTCGTAAAATAGGTTTCAATCATTTTTCCCCATGCTGCCCGCTCCGTCTTGGAAACTTTGGCATACCCATAACCAGGAACATCAACGAAAAATAATTCCTCATTAATCAGAAAAAAGTTCAAGGTTTGTGTCTTGCCAGGCTTAGAGGAAATCCGTGCTAAGCCTTTTCGATTCAACATCTTATTGATAAATGAGGATTTTCCTACATTTGAACGGCCGGCAAGTGCAAACTCCGGCAGATTTGAATCGGGATATTGTTCCGGCTTTACAGCACTAATAATAATCTCGGAACTGATAACCTTCATCGTGATCCCCCTTCTAAAAGAGCATGCTTCAATACCTCATCCACATGCGAAACGGGAACAAACTCAAGTTCATTTCGTACACTTTCAGGTATATCATCAATATCTTTTTCATTATCTTTTGGTAAAATAACTTTTGTTAATCCTGCACGATGAGCGCTCAGGGATTTTTCCTTCAATCCACCAATCGGAAGGACACGGCCGCGTAACGTGATTTCACCCGTCATTCCTACCTCTCTGCGAATCGCTTTTCCTGTTAACGCTGAAACAAGTGCGGTTGCAATTGTAATCCCAGCAGAAGGTCCATCTTTTGGAACAGCTCCTTCTGGTACATGAATATGAATATCATATTTTTCATGGAAATCTGTTTCTATACCAAGCTCTTCTGCTTTGGAGCGAACATAACTAAAGGCCGCCTGTGCTGATTCCTTCATGACATCGCCCAATTTTCCTGTTAAAACCAACTTACCTTTCCCAGGAGCCAGGGAAACTTCGATTTGCAGAGTATCGCCACCAACTGTTGTATACGCGAGTCCTGTAGCTACACCAACCTGATCTTCCGTTTCAGCCTGACCATATCGGAACCGTGGCTTACCTAAAAATTCTTCCACGTTTTTATCTGTCACCACTACCCGCTTCTTTTCACCCGAAACAATAATTTTCGCTGTTTTTCGGCAAAGCGTAGCCATTTGTATTTCAAGACTGCGGACCCCTGCTTCACGTGTATAATAACGAACTGTTTTTAAAATCGCATCATCCCGGACTTGAAGAGTACTCTTGGATAGACCGTTTTCCTTAATTTGTTTCGGCAGCAAATGATCCCTTGTGATATGAACCTTTTCCATTTCCGTATAACCGGCTATAGAAATAACTTCCATTCGGTCTAACAACGGTCCTGGGATGGTAGCCAGACTGTTAGCAGTAGCAATAAACATGACCTTCGATAAGTCATACGTTTCTTCAATGTAATGATCACTAAAATTATGATTTTGTTCAGGATCCAAAACCTCTAAAAGAGCGGAAGATGGGTCACCGCGAAAATCACTGGACATTTTATCAATTTCATCCAATAAGAATACCGGATTAATCGTTCCAGCCTTTTTCATTCCTTGAATAATACGACCAGGCATCGCTCCGACATAGGTTCTACGATGGCCTCGAATTTCAGATTCATCGCGAACGCCGCCTAGTGAAACACGGACAAAATGACGATTTAGCGAAGTCGCAATCGAACGGGCAAGACTAGTTTTCCCAACCCCTGGAGGACCGGCAAGGCAAAGGATCGGACCTTTAAGTGAATTGGTAAGCTTTTGTACAGCTAAATATTCCAGAACTCGTTCCTTTACTTTTTCAAGACCGTAATGATCCTGATTTAAGATCTTTTCAGCACGAAGAATGTCAATATCATCCTCTGTTTTCTTGGACCAAGGCAACGAAATTAACCATTCAATATAGTTGCGAATGACAGCACTTTCTGCAGAGCTTGATGGAACCTTTTCATAACGGTCAAGCTCTTTCATGGCTGCTTGATGAACATGCTCAGGCATGCCAGCTTCTTCCACTTTCTTGGTCAACTCAGCAATTTCTCCTGTTTTCCCTTCTTTGTCCCCTAATTCCTTTTGAATGGCTTTCATTTGCTCGCGTAGATAGTATTCCTTTTGGGTTCTTTCCATTGAACGTTTTACACGCTGCCCAATCTTCTTTTCAAGATTTAACACTTCTTTTTCATTATAAATGATATCGATAACACGGTTCATCCGCTGTTTAATATCAATCGTTTCAAGGATCTCCTGCTTATCCTTTAGCCTGATTGGTAAGTGGGAGGCTATCAAATCAGCCATTCTTCCCGGTTCCTCGATGTCTGACACAGTCGCAAAAGTTTCTGCTGAAATCTTTTTCGATAGCTTTATGTATTGTTCAAAATAGTCAAGCATAGTTCTCATTAATGCTTGATCTTCTACATCCTTCGATTCTTCATCCTCATATGTGATGATGTTGACGGAATAATAGTCCTCTTCCTCATGAAAAGTCTCAATTTCCGCCCTGTTTAATCCCTCAACTAACACCCTGATAGTCCCGTTAGGAAGCTTCAGCATTTGCTTCACCTTCGTTAGGGTCCCATATTTGTATAAATCATCCTCGGAAGGTTCGTCAATGGATACATCTTTTTGTGTGGTTAAAAAAATCAGATGGTCATCTACCATTGCTTTTTCGAGTGCCTGCACTGACATTTCCCGGCCTACATCTAAATGTAGGACCATTGTCGGATATACCAGTAATCCCCGAAGCGGCAGGAGGGGGACGATCAGTTCGTTCTTCTTCGCCAAAATACTGCACCTCCATCATAAAAACAATAATTTCAATCAATTTCAGTAAAAAGGTCCTTTGTACAAATTCTATCTTATTTATTTTTAAGTGTCTATTTTATCATTCCCAAACAATAAAAATTACTTCGTATTCGATATATTGGAAATCTTTTTAATTGCAAAAATGAAAAACTCCGGTTTGCCAGGTTTACAAACCGAAGTGGGTTTCGCAGATTAAATCGATTCTTTTTTCGATAATTCAATGGAAGCCGGTATAACATGATTGATGTTCAAGTTATTAACAAGAGCGAGATCAAAAACCTCATGTAAATGTGAAACCGGAACAATCCTGATCCCATCAATCTCATTTAAAATAGATTGCATGTTTTCCTCAGGAATAATCACGGTTTTGGCACCAGCCTTTTTGGCTGCTTTCACTTTTGGATAGACCCCGCCAATTGGTTTAACGTTTCCGTGAATACTTATTTCCCCAGTCATCGCGACGGTATTATCAATGGGAATCTTATAGATAGCTGAGTAAATTCCTGTTGCCATGGCGATTCCGGCAGATGGTCCGTCAATTGGCACCCCACCAGGGAAATTGACGTGAATATCATAATCATTTGCTGGTACACCCATTGATCGCAGAACAGTTATGACATTTTCAATAGATCCTTTGGCCATGCTTTTCCGGCGAATCGATTTACCTTGTCCGCCAATACTTTCTTCTTCAACAATTCCAGTAATATTTATCGTCCCTTTATCTTTTGCAGGGATGACCGTAACTTCGATTTCCAGTAAGGCACCTGAATTCGGACCGTAAACAGCTAATCCATTTACAAGACCGATTTTAGCTGCTTCATTAATCATTCGTTCCATTCTAGGTGACAACTGACTTGAATGAATGACCCATTCAATATCTTCATCCTTGATATAATTTCGATCCTCTGTAATAGCCAATCCAGCAGCAATTTGAATCATATTAACCGTTTCACGGCCGTTTCTTGCATATGTAGATAAGGTACTTACTCCTGAATCGTTTAATCTCATATTGACTTTGTCCGCCGCTTTTTTGGCAACTTCCACGATTTCCTCCTGGGTTAAATCACGAAAGAAAACCTCCATACAGCGTGACCGTATAGCAGGTGGAATTTCACTCGGCGTTCTTGTCGTTGCTCCAATCAGTCGAAAATCTGCTGGCAGGCCGTTTTTAAAAATATCATGAATATGAGATGGGATTTGGTTATTCTCTTCATGATAATAGGCACTTTCTAAAAACACCTTGCGATCCTCCAAAACCTTTAAAAGCTTATTCATTTGAATCGGATGCAATTCACCGATTTCATCAATAAATAGAACACCGCCATGGGCATTGGTTACCGCCCCCTGCTTCGGCTGGGGAATTCCTGCTTGTCCCATAGCACCCGCCCCCTGATAGATAGGATCATGAACCGAACCAATTAAGGGATCCGCGATACCTCTTTCATCAAAACGGGCTGTCGTTGCATCTAATTCAATAAAAACAGATTCTTTTTTAAAGGGAGATTTCGAATTCTTTTTCGCCTCTTCCAGAACTAATCTCGCAGCTGCCGTTTTACCAACTCCTGGTGGTCCGTAAATAATCACATGCTGTGGATTGGGTCCACATAAGGCTGCCTTTAACGATTTGATTCCATCCTCCTGACCTACAATATCGTTAAAACTTGTAGGACGAACTTTTTCAGATAATGGTTCTGTTAATGAGATCGACCTCATTTTGCGAAGCTGTTCCATTTCTTTACGAGATTCCCGATCAATCGATACCTTTTGTGTCCGTTGATTTTTAAGCAAATTCCAAAAATATAGACCAATGATAATCCCAAAGAATAACTGTATAAATAAAGCAATCCCCGTCCAACTCATTTTTTTCCCTCCTGCACCAAAATAACTATTAAGATATTAATAAGTATTTCCTGCGTGAAGGGAGAATAAACACAAAATGTTTGAAACTGCTATACCAGAGGTTACTTCTTTTCTAAAAAACAAAAGACCCGGTTGATTCCGGGTCTAACATGTTTTATGCAGATTTTTCTTCTTTTACAATGGTTCCATCCTCAAGGACAAGTTTAGGAACACTATTACTAATCACCGTTTCCTTGGTAATGATACATTTCGAAATATCATCACGTGATGGAAGATCAAACATAACATCTAACATAATTCCTTCGATAATGGAACGCAAACCACGGGCACCTGTTTTCCGTTCAATTGCTTTTTTGGCAATTTCAGATAAGGCATCTGGTTCAAATTCTAATTCAACATTATCAATTTCAAGCATTTTTTGATACTGCTTTACGAGAGCATTTTTTGGCTTCGTTAAAATTTCAATCAATGCATCTTCATCTAATTGCTCAAGGCTAGCAATAACTGGTAAACGACCGATAAATTCCGGAATGAGTCCAAATCTTAACAGGTCCTCTGGAAGTACCTTCGAAAGAAGCTCTTTTTGGCTGATGTCCTGTTGTTTTTGGTCTGCACCGAAACCAATGACCTTTTGACCTAAGCGACGCTTAATGATTGGCTCGATTCCGTCAAAAGCACCACCACAAATAAATAAGATATTAGTCGTATCAATTTGAATAAATTCTTGATGTGGATGCTTTCTTCCACCCTGTGGAGGAACGCTGGCCACGGTACCTTCAAGAATTTTTAATAATGCTTGCTGAACACCTTCCCCAGAGACATCTCTTGTAATGGAAGGATTCTCTGATTTACGGGCAATTTTATCAATTTCATCGATATAGATAATGCCTTTTTCTGCCTTTTCTACATCATAATCTGCTGCTTGGATTAATTTTAATAAAATGTTTTCAACATCTTCACCAACATAACCAGCTTCTGTAAGTGATGTAGCATCCGCAATCGCAAAAGGTACATTTAAGATTCGCGCCAATGTTTGCGCTAGGAGTGTTTTACCACTTCCTGTAGGTCCAATCATACAAATATTACTTTTAGAAAGCTCAACATCATCAATTTTGCTATTGGAATTAATCCGCTTATAGTGGTTATACACGGCAACGGATAACGCCTTCTTCGCTTTGTCTTGACCGATTACATATTCGTCTAAAATTTCACAAATTTCCTTTGGTTTCGGAACATCTTTAAATTCTACTTCTTCTTCGGTTCCTAATTCTTCCTCAACAATTTCTGTGCAAAGCTCGATACATTCGTCACAAATATAAACTCCCGGTCCGGCTACCAGCTTGCGCACTTGATCCTGAGTCTTACCACAGAATGAACACTTTAACTGTCCTTTTTCATCATTAAATTTAAACAACCTTATCACCCCTTAAAACATCTATAAAACTGTATTCGGAATCTCAAGAATCATCCAAACAAAAATCTGAATTTTCATTCCTTATTTAATGTATGTATTTTGCATTGTAACACATTTGCTAAACGGACTGGAAATAAAACGCTTTATTCCATATATGTTTTTTATTTTGTTTGGATTATTCAAGCAAAACTTATGTACTCCTACATCATTTCCAAATTTAATGAAAATAAATCTTGGAGTTCGTCCGTTTATAAAAAGGTTACCCTCTACTTATTATAATATGTAATTGAAAAATTGTATAAAAATAAGGAGCATTACTACAAAGGGAAGTATAAATTCAGAAGAAATTTATACTTCCCTTTTAGTTAAAAGCAAGGCACGATCCAAATCGTGCCTTGTAAAATGACTATTATTTTTTGTTTTCTACAAGGAAGTCTACAGCTTTTTTAAGCTGAAGATCATCTTTAATACCTTCTACGCCGCCAAGAGCTTTTTTGATGTTTTCAACTGACATGTTATACATTTCAGCCATTTTAGCAAGCTCTGCATTAACATCTTCTTCTGTTGCTTCAAGATTTTCTGCTTTAGCAATTGCTTCTAATGTTAAGTTAACTTTCACTCGCTTCTCTGCTTCTTCTTTCATTTGCTCACGAAGTGCTGCTTCGTCTTGGCCAGAGAATTGGAAGTATAATTCAAGATTCATACCTTGCATTTGCAGGCGTTGTTCAAATTCTTGAAGCATGCGGTTTACTTCGCTTTCAACCATAACTTCTGGAATTTCTACTTCTGCATTTTCAGCCGCTTTTTCAACTACAGAATCACGGACATGATGCTCAGCCTCATGCTTTTTGCTGTCTTCTAAGCGGGTTTTGATTTTTTCTTTTAAAGCTTCTAATGTTTCAACTTCATCATCAGCATCTTTTGCAAACTCATCATCTAATGCAGGAAGTTCTTTACCTTTGATTTCGTGAACAGTTACTTTGAAAACAGCTGGTTTGCCTGCAAGCTCTGCAGCATGATATTCTTCAGGGAATGTCACTTCAACATCCTTTGATTCACCAGTTGCCACACCTACTAATTGCTCTTCAAAACCAGGAATGAAAGAGCCTGTTCCTAATTCAAGAGAGTAATTTTCAGCTTTGCCGCCTTCAAATGCTTCGCCATCTACAAAGCCTTCGAAATCAATCACAACAGTATCACCGTTTTCAGCAGTTCCTTCTTCTTTTACAACAAGTTCTGCATGGCGGCTTTGAAGTGCTTCAAGTTCTTTTTGAACATCTTCATCAGTTACATTTGTATCTAATGCTTCAACTTCAATACCTTTGTATTCACCTAATTTTACTTCAGGCTTAACTTGTACTGTAGCTTTGAAAGTGAAGTCTTTGTCCTTGCCCATTTGCTCAAGATCAAAGTCAACATCTTCAGGCTGAGCAATTGGCTCGATTCCAATTTCATCAATTGCACTCATGTATGCATTTGGAAAAATGAAATCTAAAGCATCTTGATAAAGAGCTTCTACACCAAAGCGCTTTTCAAATAATGAACGAGGCATTTTACCTTTACGGAAGCCAGGCACATTAATTTGTTTAACTACTTTTTTGAATGCTGCGTCTAAACCTTCGTTTACCTTTTCTGCCGGTACATCAATGGTAAGGACACCGCGGTTTCCTTCTAACTTTTCCCATTTAGCTGTCATTCTTATTTCCCTCCAACATCTATTCTCATTTCATTTGTTACGAATTAGCTTAGGATCTTGTCCAACAATATCCGTTTTAATGTAAAATAGTTTTTTTACACAATGCAACCCCTACATTATACCACAGGATTCCTGCGTTTCAACAGTTATCCCTATATATTAGGATAAGAAATTTTCTCAATTTGTTCAATTTGTTCAGTTGCGGCTTCAATTTCAAGTGGTAATGCATGGTAAAGTTCAGCCAGTTGGCGGACTTCCGTTTCCATTCCAAGGTATTGTTGTCCCAATTGGTGAAAGGCTGCTGCCCAAGCCGTTTCGTTTTCAGGGTCTAATTCGAACGGATAGCTGATAAAAAATATTCTTTTTACTAGAGCTGTAATATTCTCCAACAGCATTGGATCATGGCTTTCTAAATTCTTTGCCAACTCCTCAAGTATTTTCTTTTCTTTTGGCTGTTCCCTAACTTCAGGAAGTTGTGCCGGATTCACTATTTTTTGAATTGACATTTTCTTGAGAGTGATTTCTTTATTGATTTCTTGTTCTTTTAAAATGGTTAACAGGATGGTCTTAAGAAAGGGGTTTCCTGATTCTGACTCAAGATATTCCTCTATTTCTTCTATGTAGGTCCGAATATTCTTGTCGCTTAAACTGGAAATAAGCAACATTTGTTCATTTAAATCCGTAATAGAAAATAAATTTAATCTTAGAGGCGCTTCCTCCACCTGTTCAACATCTTCCTCCATCATAGGGTTACGTTGATCAGCCATCTTTTTACTAAATTGCAGGATAGTTAAAAAATGGTCGTATTGATCTGATGGTATTTCCTTTTCATCAAAAAGTGCCTCAATGGTCGAGACTATCTCCTGATATTCATGGAGTTGAATCAAAACGGTTAGATAGAGATCGACCATCTGAAAATAATCACCGATACCTTTATGAAGCAGTTCCTTTGCTAGAATCTTGGCTTGTTCAAAAGCACTCGCTTCAAAGTAAGCCAGTACCAGTCCAATTAAGATATCGTCATGATCTGGGTCAAGTTCTCTTGCCTCCTCCAAGAAGGAAATGGCCTCGTTATATTTTTTATTTTGAAGACTTTCCAAACCCTTATCTTTCAATCTTTCTTCAACACCGGGAAAGAAAATCACATTGTCTTTTCGCTTAATCCGCTCCCGCTTTTTCATAAAAAATACCGCCTTCGGATTGTAGTTGAAACATAGTGTAGCATAATTTGGGGATAAAAAAAACTCACCCTGAAAAGGTGAGTAATATTTGGTATGTAGTATGGCGTCCCAGGAGGGATTCGAACCCCCGACACACGGCTTAGAAGGCCGTTGCTCTATCCTGCTGAGCTACTGGGACATATTAAGTTTCAAGGACAATGTTTATTATATTATCCTAATATCAGAAAGTCAACAGATTATTTTATATTTTTTTATTTTGGTTATTTAGAGCATTTTAAGTGATGGTGAATGTAATATTGATTATTTTAGATAGATACCTTCTATATCACTGAATTTTTTATTCCTACATGATTTTGGGAACATAGAACCTCTCTATGTGACCTTTTTCCATACCCTCATATTTCCAGGATCATAGAACCCCAAATAACTCCTATTTAAAAAAACAAAAGGGGGAATTTGCTCCCCCAAAATTATATTCAAACTGCAAATTCCCTAGCCAGACCAGCAATTTCCCTGCCATTCAGTTCAAAAATACTCATCTTAATAGTATCTTCCTGTAAATCCAACACGACATAGGTCTTTTCCATTCTTCCTCGTGGCAGTCTGATGCTACCAGGATTCAGGAAAAGTGTTCCATTCAAAACCTCAGTTCCTAATTCATGAGAATGTCCGAAGCAGACAATTTGTGCACCTACTTCTTCTGCTTTGTATTTGAGATTCATTAATGAGGACTTTACGGAATAGTGGTGGCCGTGGGTGATAAAAATCTTTCTGCCAGCAACACTGGTCATTAATTCATCTGGAAACCCCCCAAAGTCACAATTTCCAGCTACAGTAAAATAACCTGAAATTGCTTTATTCTTGGGCATCAATTGGGAGTCGCCGCAATGGATCATCACATCTACTTCACCAAGATGTCTTTCTCTTATTTCCTCCAGTTCCTTGGTCAAACCGTGACTGTCACTTACAACTAATATTTTGCTCATGACTGCCCAGCTCTTTCCAAAATAGAATCCAATGAGGAATTCAATTTTTTTAAGGCATTGGCACGGTGGCTGATTTTGTTCTTTTCGTCAGATGTCAGCTCAGCCATGGCCACCCCTTTATCGGGAACAAAGAAGATTGGGTCATAACCGAAACCATTTGTTCCTCTTGGCTCGTCCAAAATTCTGCCTTCGCAGGTACCTGACACCGTAAAGGTATCTTGCCCCGGAATAGCCACCGCCAAAGCACAATAGAATCGTGCTGTTCTTTTCTCTTCTGGCACCCCGTTTAGTTCGGCCAGCACCTTTAGAAGATTACTTTGGTCATTTTTCATTTCTCCGGCATAGCGGGCGGAGTAGATGCCTGGTCTTCCTTCCAATGCGTCGACCATTAGTCCGGAGTCATCACCAATGACCATTTTGTTTAAAACTGTTGAAACTGCCTCGGCCTTTAACGTTGCATTTTCTTCAAATGTAGTGCCCGTTTCTTCTACTTCCGGAATTTCCGGAAAGTCCAATAATGTTAGCACTCGCATTCCTCTTGATGCAAAAATTTCTTCAAACTCCTTTGCCTTCCCACGGTTTTTTGTAGCAATAATGACTTCCTTCATACCGATCTCCTCTTATTTATTTCTTCTAGCGTCAATTTTTTTCGAAATTTCTTCGCCTAGTGCAGCCTTTTGATGCTCAAATAGTTCCATTAATCCACCTTGTGCTGCGTTCAATAATCCATGGAGCTGGTCATATGAAAAGGTTGCTTCTTCCCCGGTTCCTTGCAGTTCGACAAATTCACCGCTACCAGTCATAACAACATTCATATCGACATTGGCTTTGGAATCTTCATCGTAATTCAAATCAAGTACGGTTTGCCCATCCTGAAGAATCCCTACGCTGGTTGCAGCGAGATAGTCTGTAATTGGAAATTTCGCTATTGATTTTTTCTCAACCAGTCGATTAATAGCGATAGCCAATGCTACAAACGCCCCAGTGATTGAAGCGGTTCGTGTGCCTCCGTCTGCCTGGATGACATCACAATCAATCCAAACCGTCCGCTCACCAATGGCGCTTAGGTCAACGATCGCACGTAAGGCACGACCAATCAATCGTTGAATTTCCATTGTCCGACCGGTAACTTTTCCTTTTGATGATTCTCGAATATTTCTTGTTGTTGTTGCTCTTGGGAGCATCGAATATTCAGCGGTGATCCACCCTTTTCCTTCCCCTCTCATAAATGGCGGGACCTTATCCTCGATACTTGCTGTACAAATTACTTTTGTATTCCCTACTGAAATTAATACAGAACCTTCCGGATGCATTAAGTAATTGGTTTCAATATGTATAGGTCTTAATTGCAATGGCTCTCTTTTATCAATACGCACGATGAATCCTCCTTCTAAATGCAACGATGGCTTTTCTCAAATAAGAAAGAGGCGGCCTTTAAGCCAACCCCTTTTAAGTGTCACTATATAGTATAACAAAAATCCTTTTTTAAAAACTACCTGTATTGACTTTTTCTGGACGAGTTACTGGCTCAGTTAGTTTTTTACCCTGGTCGTTCTTTAAATTTGCTTTGCCGTTGACCTCTACAGCTACTTTATCTACACCCTTTTGCTCAGTTAAAGATAGAACGAGAGTATCTAATAGATGTTGAGAAATTACATTTTCTCCGAAGCTGCCATATATATTTTTATTAAAGTTTAACGTCACAGTACCATTTTGATACTTTGGGGCACTTTTCAGTTTTACATCTGACATGAATTCAGATACTAGATTTGATTTTTCACTTGGCCCTTTAATTAATTCATTAACTGCGGCCACAACTGGATCCTTTTCACTCGCGCTAATCCGCTTTGTTACTGGAACATAGTAATAAGATCCTTCTTCTCCGCCAATGTAATAAACAGTGATAGGTTTTGTATTCGAAATATCAACAACATCGTCGGTATCTATGTTTATTCCGGACGCCCTTGAAAGATTTTGGCTAATCGGTGTGCCATTTACCGGCATCTCCGTTAATTCATGCCCATTCATTTTAAGCTTTACTGTTTTAACACCATCAAATTGAGTCATGGTCCAAGTCACGGATTGCAAAATCTTCATTTCATCAGCAGGTTGATAGTTTTTAAATTCTTTTGAAAAATTAACAGTAGCTACGCTGTCTTTTATATCAACGGAGGCCTCGGTATCTTCAGGTAATACTGCTCTAAAATCATTTGGGAGCATATCCGTCACTGGGCCATTTACGACTAGGTATTCCAGTGCTTGTTTTGCAACAGAAGTTGTTTTTGGTAGGTTCATGGTTTGCGGAACGACATATCCATTTTTATCAATAAGGTAAAGCTCTGTTTTAACAGCATTTTCTGCAGTTTCTTTATTTTTCTTCGATTATTTGCTGATTCCTTT
>NZ_JBALNY010000166.1:0-3339 GCF_036962145.1 Bacillus sp. JJ1764
GAGAGACCCCGCAGGCGCAAGCGCCGAGGAGGCTCGCCGAAACGCCCACGAACCGCTTGCACCTGGAGCGGAAATCAACAGACAAGTTTAACAGAGCCTTCCGAATAAAAATCAGACAATGGTCCAAATTAAACTTATCTATGTTTGAGTTCACTGGAGGTGCCTGAATGTCTGTACTTGTCCATCAGACGTTTATCATTAAGCAAGATAAATTTAAAGAAGGAATTGAAAATTTACGAGAGATTAAAAAATTTAGAATGGAAAATTATAATCATAAGGTCGAAATCCTTACACCTATATCGGGTAAAGATCATACATATGCTTTACTCACCACTTATGAGGGTCTAGCTGAAATGGAACTGCAAAATAAAAAAATGTTTGATGATGATGAATACCTAGAATTAATCGGTCCTTTTTTCCTGGAAAACATCGTGGAAAACAGTATGTATACGCAAATCTATCGTACCCTAAGTGATAAGAATACCGAGAAAAAAAGTGAAAAAAAATAATGTATTGCTCCCCCCTGCAGAAATTACAGTACTGCAGGTTTTTTTTTGGACAACTGCACCATTTTTAACTTAATGATATAATAAAATTAGAAATCCTCATCCTGCATGATCCTGCTCTTTGAACTACGCTAGGTATGCTCCCTGGATTCTTACTAAAATAGATCGGGGGAAACCGTTATGACAAAAATCCTGATTTTAGTTGGGCTGATCTTATTTACAACATTTATCATTTTAGCTGTTATTTCTTTCATTAAAAAGACTGGTATGCGATGGTTTTACTCCATTTTAAGTGCAATTTGTTTAGCAAGTGTTCTATACACTTTATTTTATTTTGATGTGGGCCCGAACGACAAAAATCATGCAAATCCTGAAAATCCACCTAAAACTGAAGCTCCCGGACCAAGCCCTGGAGAGCACAAACCTGACCCAGGAGGACAAGAGCCGCCTGAGGAAACTCCCCCACCTAAAGATGACCCAATGATCCCTCCCCCATCCGATACTGATAAAATCATCATTTCTTCAGATCAAGTAGTAAAGTATACCGTTGTGAAAGGCGACACACTTTGGTCTATTGCGAAACGCGCGAATCTTACAGTTGACAAAATTAAACAATGGAACAACTTAAAATCTGATGCAATCTACGCTGGACAAATTTTACTTCTTTATGGAAAAAATGCTGAGCCTCCCGTAACCACCCCACCGCCAAAAGAAGATCCACCACCAGCCACGGTCTCTTCAAAACTCATTTATAATGGCAACTCGAAGCAAAAAGAGATTGCCCTGACCTTTGATGCCGGCAGTGATGCTGCAGGGATCAGTATTTTAGATATCCTAGGAAAATATAACATTAAAGCTACCTTTTTTCTCACTGGGAAATGGGTTGAAAAATTCCCGGAATACGCAAAAAAAATCGTGGCAGATGGCCATGAAATTGGGAATCACACATATTCACACCCCGATGCGGTTAAAACAACATCAGAAGCTTTTAAAGCGGATATTATAAAGGCCGAACAAATAATCAAAAACATTACAGGAAAAACACCACGTCCATATTTTCGCTTTCCTTATGGCTCTTTTAATGATGCAGCCCTGAAAACAGTTGGTGAGGCTGGTTATCCATATAGTATCCAATGGTCCATCGATACAATTGACTGGAGGCAGCCATCCGTTGAAGAAATCGTCTCTCGAATAGAAGAAGGAGCGAGCAATGGGGATATCATTCTGATGCATATTGGTGGGATCCATACTCCCGAAGCGGTTAATAAAATCATTCCGATTTTGCAGGAAAAAGGATATAAAATCGTGACATTAACAGAGGTATTAAATTAGGGCTGCTTTTCATAGCAGCCCTTACTTTTAATCCCGATCTAATAATGAAGCTCCCGCAATTCCAGGTTCGGTCATTTCATAGATATTTAATATTAAGTCTAATTCTTCTTCTGTTAAAACGTCATGCTGCAAGCACAGTTCACGAACCGACTTCCCTGTTAATGTTGCCTCACGTGCAATTCTGGCGGCAATTTCATAACCTAGATGAGGATTGACTGCGGTGATGATCCCAACACTTTTTTCTACGTAATCCTTTAATCTCTCGGCATTGGCTTCGATGCCTCTTAAACAATTATCTGTAAAAGAGCGGAAACCATTATTCATGATGCTGATGGATTGCAGCAGATTAAATACTAAAACAGGCTCCATCACATTCAATTCTAACTGGCCGGCTTCAGAAGCAAGACAGATGGTATGATCATTGCCGATTACTTGGAAAGCGATTTGGTTAATTAACTCAGGCATTACCGGATTTACTTTTCCCGGCATGATGGATGAACCTGGTTGACGAGCAGGAAGACTGATTTCAGCTAACCCTGCACGTGGTCCGGAAGCCATTAACCGTAAGTCATTTGCGATTTTTGACATATTCATCATGCACACCTTAAGTGTAGCGGAAACCTCGGTATAAGCATCTGTATTTTGGGTGGCATCCACTAAATGATCCGCATTCACTAACGGCAGACCACTTATTTCGGCTAATTGCTTTACCACATCTTGAATATATTTCGGGTCAGCATTTAATCCAGTACCCACTGCTGTTGCACCCATATTTACCTCATATAAGTGATTTCTGGAATCTTCAATTCGTTTAATATCTCGTGCTAGGACTCGACTGTAAGCTTCAAATTCCTGTCCAAGACGGATCGGTACAGCATCTTGAAGGTGAGTACGTCCCATTTTGATCACTTTTTCAAATTGCTTTGCCTTTTCCTGGAACACATTATGCATTTCTTTCATAGTGTCTAATAATTTTTCTAATAATTTAAGGGTAGCAATATGTATCGCCGTAGGGAACACGTCATTTGTTGATTGTGACATATTGACATGACTGTTTGGACTTAAATGTTTATAAGCCCCTTTCTCATGTCCCATCAGTTCAAGAGCACGGTTAGCTATAACTTCGTTGGCATTCATATTCATCGAAGTTCCTGCACCACCCTGAATCGGGTCTACGATGAACTGTTCATGCCAATTACCTTCAATAATTTCAGTGGCTGCCTGAACAATTTTTTCTCCAAGCCCGCTGTATAGACGCGTTGTGTTCATGTTAGCAATGGCTGCAGACTTTTTCACGATTGCAAGCGCTTTAATTAATTCTTCATGGATTCGATAACCAGTAATCGGAAAGTTCTCTACTGCTCTTAACGTCTGAATTCCATAATAAACACCAGCAGGAATCTCCTTCTCCCCTAAAAAATCATGTTCAATCCGTTTTACATTATTCTCCATTTACTATCCCACCTTAAAAAATAAAACTTTCATAGCAATAATAACATAT
>NZ_JBALNY010000166.1:3396-7523 GCF_036962145.1 Bacillus sp. JJ1764
GTATATTGATAATGGTGACAGACACCATTGAAAATTACTACGTTAAAATAATAATTTATTTGCATTTCCATGCCTTTAAACCTTTATCATTATTTGTTAAAAAATAAGTGGGACTATCATAATTGTGAAATCGCTTTCATTAATTTTGATAATTTCACAGGAATTAGGAGATTTTGAATTAAGAGAATATTGTTGAAATTTGTCAGAATTTTTAATTAGTTGTTATCTTATATTATCACAACTTAAATGTTATAATTTACTAAAATATTATTTCGAAATTATAAATGAAAGTTGGAAAGAGAGGAAGGATTAATGGTGTCAACAAATAGTAACAAGACTGAAATTCCGCAACCAAAAACCTTTGGTCCGTTAGGGAATCTCCCACAATTAGACCTGCATAAGCCATCCCAATCTATCATGAAGCTTGCCTATGAGTACGGACCAATTTTTAAACTCAAATTCCCTACAGGGACAGGTATTTTCATATCTTCTGGAGAATTGGTCAAGGATGCCTGTGATGAATCCCGTTTTGATAAGCTTGTGAATGCACCGTTACAGAAGGTCCGATCTTTTTCGGGTGATGGTCTTTTTACGAGTTGGACGAAAGAAGAAAATTGGAAAAAAGCCCATAATATACTGCTGCCGAGTTTCAGCCAAAGTGCCATGAAGGGTTATCACTCCATGATGGTGGATATTGCTGTACAACTAATCCAAAAATGGGGCAGGCTTAATTCTGATGAAAGTATCGATGTTCCTGAAGATATGACAAGGCTTACGCTGGATACAATTGGGCTTTGTGGATTTAACTACCGTTTTAACAGCTTCTATAGAGAAAAACCCCATCTATTTATACAATGTATGTCCAGTGCCCTTGATGAAGCAATGAATCAGAGCAATCGTCTAGGTATTCAGGATAAATGGATGGTAAAGAAAAGACGACAATTTAAACAAGATATCCAATATATGTTTTCTTTAGTAGACGAAATTATCAAGGAACGTAAATCCAGTGAAGAACATGATGGTGAGGATCTTCTGTCAAGAATGCTGAATAGTTCAGATCCCGAAACTGGTGAAAAATTAACAGATGAAAATATCCGATATCAAATTATTACTTTTTTAATTGCCGGTCATGAAACAACCAGTGGGCTTCTTTCATTCACTTTGTATTTTCTTATGAAACATCCAGAAAAATTAGCAAAGGCTTATGAGGAAGTGGATCGCGTTTTATCTGGTTCAGTACCGACCTACCAGCAGGTGCGAAATCTTAAGTATATACGAATGATTTTAAATGAGTCTCTAAGATTGTGGCCAACCGCCCCTATGTTTTCGCTTTATGCCAAAGAAGACACGATTCTGGCCGGTAAGTATCCACTAAAAAGACGTGAAGTTGTTAACATAATGAATTTAAAACTCCATCGCGATAAGGATGCTTGGGGGGACGATGTAGAAGAATTTAAACCGGAACGATTTTCCGATCCAAAAAAAGTGCCACACCATGCATATAAACCGTTTGGGAATGGACAACGCGCTTGTATCGGACAACAGTTTGCCATGCATGAGGCTACCCTGTTAATTGGGATGATCTTAAAACACTTTGAATTAATTGACCATACAAATTATCAGCTCGAGGTAAAAGAGACCTTAACCTTAAAACCAGATGGATTAACGATGAAAGTCCGCCCGCGTGATCCTGAACGTAATTTTGCCTTAATGGCTAGCGATACAGACAATACTCAACAGTATTTTGAAAAACAAGCTTGGGCAAACCAACAATCCATTAAGAATGCACATAATACACCGCTTCTTGTGCTTTACGGTTCGAATATGGGGAATGCTGAAGGAATGGCACGCGACCTATCCTTAACAGCACGATTCAAAGGATTTCGGAGTGAATTCGCTGCGCTTGATGAATACGTTGGCGTACTCCCAAAGGATGGTGTGGTGCTAATAGTTACCTCCTCTTACAATGGGAATCCTCCAAAAAATGCTAGAAAATTTGTCAAATGGCTTAAGGATGCTGAACCTGCTTCTTTAGAAAATGTAAAATATGCCGTATTCGGATGTGGTGACACAAATTGGGCAAGCACCTATCAAAGCGTTCCAACTCTAATAGACGAAAAGCTGAGTGAATTGGGAGCCTACCGTGTTTCACCAAAAGGTCAAGGAGATGCTAGCGGAGATTTTGATCTGCATTTTGAAGAATGGCACAGTCAATTATGGCCAAACATTTTTCATACCTTAGGATTAGAAATGACCGTTGACCCTGACCTATCAAGTACACTATCTGTACATTTTATTCAGGAGAATGAAGGTGCATACAATGCTACTCCTTCTCATCCATCTTTCAAAGGCAGGTTATCTCAAAATCCTTCTGATGTTGTAGAAAAGGCTATTAACCGATTCGCATTAAATGGGAATGAACTCATCCTTCTATCTGGTAACAAAGAAAAATTAGAACACCTTCCGCTGGATATACCAGTACGAATGGTGGATTTGTTAACATATAGTGTCGCCCTACAGGAACAAGTTACGGAGAAGCAACTCCATGAACTTGCCGAACATACAGTTTGTCCCCCACATAAACGTGAGTTAAATGAAATGAAAGCAGGCATAAATAATGTAAAAATGACGATGTTGGATTTATTGGTGAAGTACCCCGCTTGTGAACTACCCTTTGAACAATTTATACAGCTCTTAGAACCTTTCCAAGTGAAGGTTATGTAATTCGTAATAGGCAGCTTAGTCTGCCTATTTTTTAGTTGCTTGAAAGTATTACCTTCCCGTTCTTTTTCCATAAATCTATCTGCTCCTTTTAGACTCGCCAATAGTCGGTTTTTTTTGAAAATGGCAATCACATTTTCTTCTATACTTTATAAATAGTGAGGAAAATTATAGGAGATGTAGTCGATTGAAAAAAATATTAGGAGTATAATAGCTATATTCAATCCTTTTCGAAACCATTTGGATTAAGGAGGAAACGCTATGAAAGCAAATGAGATCATGATAACCCAAGTCCACAAAGTAAAAGAAAGTGATTCAGTCAGGGCGGTAATCGAGAAATTCTTAGAGTACCGGATCAGCGGACTTCCAGTGGTTAATGATAGAAATGAAGTAGTTGCTTATGTTAGTGATGGCGATATTTTGCGTTATATTGGGAAGCATGAAGACCGTGTAGTGGATAATTTCTATTACACTTTTGTCATAAAAGGGGACCAGGAAGAGTTTGAAGAACGGGAAAAACGTCTGTTAAACCTTAATGTTATGGAAATTGCTAAAAAGAAAGTTTTCACTGTGTCTTGGAATGAAGATATTGAGAACATTGCTGCTTTTTTAGGAAAAAAACAAATAAAGAAAGTCCCTGTAGAACGAAATGGCGTTTTAGTGGGGATTATCAGCCGCGGTGATGTAGTTAGAAACGCATTTAAAGCACTTCTATAAGATATTGCAAAAACGGTCACTATACAGGTTAGTGACCGTTCTCCTTTTGGGTTTAGAAACCATTTGTAAAGTGGTCAGGATCTGGACCAACTCGTTCATCCTTATTTAAGCCATCGATTCTAGCCATATCATCTGCTGAAAGCTCAAAATCGAAAATATCAGCATTCTGAATAATCCGCTCTTCTTTAATAGATTTTGGAATAGTGACGACCTTATTCTGTACGTCCCAACGCAGGATTACTTGAGCAGCCGTTTTTCCATATTTTTCAGCAATTTGATTTATGGTTGGATCATCCAGTAGTTGCCCCTGCTTTAATGGTGACCATGCTTCAAGCTGGATTCCTTCTTTTTGACAAAATGCCAAGAGATCTTTTTGAGTTAAATGTGGATGGAATTCCACTTGATTCACCATAGGCTTGATTTCAGCATCCTTTAATAATTCCTCTAAGTGATGAACGTTAAAGTTGCTGACACCGATTGCCCGAACTTTGCCATCTTTATATAATTTTTCAAGAGCCTTCCATGTTTCTTTGTATCGATCTTTGCCTGGCCAGTGGATTAAATATAAATCGAGGTAATCTAAACCCAATTTTTTTAAGCTTGTTTCATATGCCTGCAAGGTGGATTCATAGCCCTGATCAGAATTCCATACTTTTGAGGTAATAAATAGTTCCTCTCTTGGAATTCCT
>NZ_JBALNY010000166.1:7547-7836 GCF_036962145.1 Bacillus sp. JJ1764
ATATAACCATTTTTAATAGCAGCCTTGACAGAATTAACCACTTCTTCTCCTTCTTTGACTTTGAAAACCCCTAGTCCAAACCAAGGCATTTTGACTCCGTTATGTAAGGTAGTTGTATCTTTGAGACTCTTTGGCATATGATAACCCCTCTCTTATGTTATATGGATTAGACAGAGCTTTAGTATATCCAACCTACTCCACATTCATTTTACAATACAATGTTTCGACTTCCAAAATATTTTATCCTATAAAAGTGCTTTCCAAAGTAGGGTTTGATTTGCGCTCCAGG
>NZ_JBALNY010000166.1:7964-8792 GCF_036962145.1 Bacillus sp. JJ1764
CCTTCCACTCCAATCAACGTGTATAAAAAACGTATTATTCAGGTTATTAAAAAGAACCTCAAAAAGGTTCTAATTACTGATTCGTTGAATTAAGAGGTCTTCAAAAATTTTGTGCCTACTTAAAGGAATGGTGCTTATAATTGAGTGCCCTTGTTTTTGTAAGCGGCGGACTTTTTGCTGGACTTCGTTTAACAGCAGACCGGAAAATAATAAATAGGGCACAACAATGATTCTCTCGGAAGTTTCTTCTGTTAGCCTTTCTAATCCTTCTGTCAATGTTGGACGGCATGCCGCTAAAAAACAAACAGAAATCCGCTTCGCATCAAGTCGGCATTGCAGGCAATTGGCTATTTGATCAAAAGCAAGCTGAATGGCCGGGTCGCTGCTCCCCCTACCGACTATTAACACTGAATCATTTTCTGAAACCTCACCTGCGGTATCCTTTATTAACTCGGCAAGCCCGTCCAATAGGCAATCTTGAATACCAAAAGGGTCGGTGATCTGAAAAGAAACCTTTGGAAATAGCATACTAATCTCATTAAGTGCTTTTGGGATATCTTCTTTAATATGGGCGGCAGCCAAAAGAAATAAAGGAACAACAGTAATTTCTGTTGCTCCCCTTTCTACGCATCGACGAAATCCTTCGGCAATGGTCGGTTCAGCCAACTCTAAAAAGCTAATTTCTTGAATGGGTACATTACTACGCTCCATTACTCGCTGAATGAACGCTTTTGCCTCTTGAAGTCCTGTTTTAGAACGAGTTCCGTGACCAATGTAAAGTATTGCTTTCAATGATGGCTGCTCCTTTCTATTTTGCTCTGTTAAACT
>NZ_JBALNY010000167.1:0-2854 GCF_036962145.1 Bacillus sp. JJ1764
AAGAAAGGATATATAATATCAATGAATAGCATTTTCTTAGGAATTATATCTGGTCTAATATTTGGTTTATTATCTGTACTAATAATGCTTCCGATGAAATTTGAAGATAAACGTACTGCTATTATTGGTTCATTTATAAATCGTTTTACGATTGGTTTCTTAATATCAGTAACTGTTCTTCCTATATATGGTTGGACAAAAGGAATTTTGATAGGGTTGTTAATTAGCCTCCCAGACGCACTTATTACAAAAGCCTATTTACCAATCATTGGATTAGGAGTAATCGGAGGAGCGATTATTGGAGGCTTTATTGGCTAAGGTGGCGTTGATCCAGGAAGGATTAACCGCCTTTTTTGTTGATTTCATTATGTGCTAACAGTGCAGTTTAGTTGAAGAAGAATAACGAATAATGAGTATTGGACTCATTTAGTGAACTAAAAGGTCATACTAAGGTAAAAAAGGTGTGACTTTTATGGAACAAGCATTTTTTCTTATCAAATTAATTTCAGTACCATTACTATTTGGATTAGTTAAAGAGAAGGAAGAAGAGTGTCTTCCTTGTAAAGAGTGCTACTATATAGCTTGGGATGACAGATGGGGAGAAGGATATGCGACAGGTCAAGTAAACCAAAGATATAGCATTGTTAGAACTCTTATACAAATGGGCAAAAACAGACTTAGAGATTGTTTAAATAGCAACAACCAGCTATGTTGAATTAAACGACATAAGAAATCAGCTTAATTTATATCATGGTTATTTTGAGTTTGAAGTATCAAGATATGATCTTATCAGGACTCTTCTAAAGGAAGGTAAAACTGATGAAGAGATTGTCAAAAAAGCTCATTCAAGTATTTACGAATTGAAACAAGTGAAAAAACAGCTTTAACAGTATAATGGAAAAATTCAAATGGGAAGTGCAGTAATATAAACGAAAGCGATAAGACATGGTGAGTAAAACGAAAATATAGGGAAGAAATGTACTTAAGCTAAAGGGAGCGTTGATCAAAAAAGGATTAACGCTTCTTTTTGTTGAACTTTATTGAAGTAAGTGGACAGTTTTGTTTAAGAAGGAATAATTAATTTTTATAGTGAATTAGTGATAAAAAAGTAAGAAAATGGTGATGTAATCAATAGAGGATTATGTTAATAGAAAGGGGCTAGGAAATGGAAAAATCAATACAAAGTAGGTTAATTGGAGTGTTTACATATAATGACGATCGTAAAGTATTTGAGGCAAATGAAGGGAAAATACATTGGAAATTAGATATAAGAAATGAATTTGTTGATGTAGATGAGATGTTGAAAAAGGCCGAAAAACTTTTTTCATGTATAGAAGAATTTGATAAAAATGCAAAAGTATCCATAGCGGATAAATTGATAGATTATAAAAATGATTTTTGGCCCGAGTATGATGAGGATGATGAATATTTAAATTGGGATACTGTAGATGCAGGGGAATATGATATAACAAAAGAAAAATTTCAGGAAGCAATTACCCTTTATGACATTGAAATTAGAGCAAATGAAATTTACTGTGAATATGATGATGGAGATTTATTTGCTGGCCATAGAATACATGCTTACTTTGATAATAATTATGAGTTATTAAGGGCTGATGTATAGGAATATTTAGATTTTTTTAAAATTATTTGTAACAAACACTAGATCCTTGGTCACCTAACGGGTGCTTTTGTTTAACTAAAGGATTGCTACGGCAACTCTTTTTCTACGTTCCATTAACGGGCAGCATTCCTGTAATAAAGAAATATGAGGTTTGAACATAAAAAAGCCCCTTGGTAGAATATGAGTGTCCGAAGCTTGGCGGCAAAAAGGACACAAACATAAATACCAGGAGGCAATTGTTACAATTGGCATTCGTGAAGGTTCTGAAATGGCAAAATTAGAGCTTCGCACGTTAATGGACAAATATGAACTTATAATTAAAAAGTTCGAAGAACTGGATTCAAATATAGATAAACTTCTTGAACAGATTCCTGTTGTTGAACAAATGTTAGCCATTAAGGGAATAGGAAAAGACACTATTGCAGGTTTTTTTTCGGAAGTTGGAGACTTAAGTTACTTTTCCCACCCAAGGCAAATTATCAAATTAGCTGGGCTTAGTCTAAAGGAAAATACATCAGGTAAGCACAAAGGACAAACCAAAATTACGAAGAGAGGAGGGAAGACTTTAAGGGCTCTCCTCTTTCAAGTTGCAATGCTTTGGTGGCTAAGAATACTGCTTTTAAAGCATTACACGAGTATTTTACAAAACGCCCAGATAATCCATTGAAGAAAATGCAATCGTTAATTGCAATATGTAATAAGCTCATACGAATTCTATTTACCATCGGTAAAAAGCAGTGTGAATTTAGTGAGGAACGTATGTTAATGGACATTCCTCATATGTCAGAATTACAGATAGCAGCTTAAATTTCTTTTAATGAAATTCATTAAGTGGTAGTTGTATTGTTATATACATTTGAAGCACGGATTAGTCAGTAAATCAACTAAAATACGGGCAAGGACCCTGTCGGGCAGCATGACTGACATCCACCTCATCGAAAGGATGGGGTGTCCAGATGATGAATATGATCCAGAAATAAGAGATATTGTTGAACTCTTAAGTAATATTAAATCAGTTGATGAATTAGCAGTAGAAATAAACAAAGTATTTATTAAGTGGTTTGAGGAAGATTTGACAATCGAAAAATGTTATCCAGTTGCTTTAACGATATGGAATAAATTATCTTAAAATCTTATTCAATTAACCCCTTTTTTGTTGAACTTGTTTTTGAACAAACGGGGGGGAGTTAAAGAAGGAAAAAGCTTAATGCATATTTGACTCAAACTGTG
>NZ_JBALNY010000168.1:0-1834 GCF_036962145.1 Bacillus sp. JJ1764
CGCCTTTTTTGTTGATTTCCCTCATGAACAAACGTGGCAGATTAGCTTAATAAGGAATTTATAAAAGAATCAATAATTATGAATGACCGTTCTAATACGACGGTTTTTTATTATGAAAAAAATTAAAAATTGAAGCTAAATGAAAGGTTTATTTATCTAATAGATATAAGGCATACATAAAGAGGAGGAACAACCATTATCCGTTTAATAAAAAGGGCTCAAAAGGGTGATGACCAAGCGTTTCTTAAGCTCTTTCAGCAATAACAGGATGATATATACCGAATGGCTTTCACTTATGTGAAAAATCAAAATGATGCATTGGATGTAGTTCAGGAGACAGCATACCGTTCGTTTAAAAACATTAATACATTGAAAAACCCTGAGTTTTTCAAGACTTGGTTAATCAAAATTGCCATCAACTGTGCAATTGAACTTGTTCGGAAAAATAAGAAAGTGATTGAGTTAAAACCGCATTACAAAGAGTTTATCGGTTTTCAGGATGAGGATATATCGAAAGATTTAATTTTTTTTAAAGTTATCTTTAGATTGAATTATCTAATTAAGCAGTTTAATTTTAAAAATGAGGTTACGATTATTTATAAATTATACAATAAACAACAAAATGAAATTAACACTGTTTATCTACTGCCTATTGAATTATTATTAAAATAAGTTGCCGAGGCGGGGTGAAGTGAATGAAGGATATTACCTTCCTTTTATCAAAATGGGAGCAAATAATACAAAAATTAGAGAACAATAACGGCATAGTTCATCCAATTGAAATTGGAAAAAAAGCAACGATACAGGAGATTGAAGCTAAAGAAAAAGAGTTAGGGTATCAATTACCTCCATCGTATAAATACATTTTAATTAACTTAGGAACATCACTTTCGTTTTATTACTCATTTTCTGAAGATACCATAATTCCAAGTGAATTCAATGAAATATTTTCTGGAGAGGTAAATTGGAATATTGACTTCCTTCAAAATTTAAATATGTTAGCTGACGAACTTATAGAAGACGGAGAAGATTACGGAGCGACACTCAGAGGGAAATTAGAGTTTTCTCATGCCGGAAATGGAGATATTTATGCGTTTGATATGTCTGTTGAGAGTGAAGAGAAACCAGTTGTTTATTGGGACCATGAAGAAGACACTGTTACTTATATTGCGGATTCATTTATAGATTATTTATTTAGGATAACTGAACTTGGGTGTATTGGTAGTGAAAAATGGCAGTTTGAATATTTTCTAAGCGATATGGGGTTAGACACTACAAGTACAGCTGCAGCTAAGTGGAAACATTGGTTTGAGTCATTTTCAGAAACAACCTTAGATGATGTGAAAAATAACATGGAACAGCTAATAGCTTTTGCTATTTATCGAGAGAAATTAGATGTAGAATCAATCGATTTTCTCCGGAAATTCAATAGAAATGATTTATTTGATTACCTTTTAGAAGAACTAGATAAAAAAGATTCATTTAAAGACCAGAAGATATTATGTGAGGTGATTGGAAGAGTCTTAGGAAATTACGCAGAGAAATGGGTTAGAAGTCTGTGGGAAGGAAAGCAAGATATTATGGATACTAGATTACGTTCCTATCTAACTTCAATGTGTTTAAGTAAGGATGATGGACTACCTTTAGTATTTAATTTTCTTGAACAAGAATCTAATAAAAAGATAACTGGGTACGAAGCACTTTCCCATCTAGGTGAGTTTCATTCAAGGGATGTTATTTCGTGGATGGAGAATTATGTTAAATTTCCTGTGACAGAAGACTGGGACAAACTTTTCCTAATGTCCACCTTTTCATGGGAGGACATAAAAAGGTG
>NZ_JBALNY010000169.1:0-7350 GCF_036962145.1 Bacillus sp. JJ1764
GCTTTGCTTTTTAATGACTCTATTTTTTAATAATGATGGAAGCATTTTAATCACAACACCTATTTTAATCTTGATTCTTAATAATCTTGGATTAAAAAACCATCAAAAAATTCCCTATTTATTAAGTGGAGCGCTAATTGCTACAGCTTCAAGTGCCCCTATTGGGGTCAGCAATATCGTGAATTTGATTGCCCTAAAAATAATTGGATTAGACCTATATTTACAAACAGAAATGATGTTTATACCAGGTGTTCTAGGATTAGCTTTCTTATCCTATTTACTATACTTCATTTTCAGAAAGGATATTCCTAAAAATATCCCAATCCACTCATACTCAATCCCACTACAAAAAAACAAACGGTACCATCCATTACGAAAAAATCCCGAAAATCTTTTTAACCAGCAGAAAAAATTAATGATCAAAATGCTCGTATTTGTTTTTATTGTCAGAATCAGTTTGTTTATTGCCTCATTTATCGGAATATCAGTATCTTTGGTTGCTGTTCTAGGGTCTATTATCTTACTAATATGGAGATGGGTGTATCTTAAAGTCAATCCAAATGACATTTTCAAAAAAATCCCATGGCATATATTAATCTTTGCTTTTTCGATGTATGTCATTATTTATGGGTTACACAATATTGGTCTCACCGATCTTGTTATTACTCATTTTAAACCATTAGTAAATGATAGTTTACTTCATGCCAGTTTAACAATGGGGATGATTACGGCATTTCTATCAAACATATTTAACAATCACCCTGCCCTTATGGTGGCCACTCTCTCCTTAACAGGTATGGGGTTAGACCCATTAATTATGAAAACTGTTTATTTAGCGAATATTATAGGAAGTGATATTGGGTCGTTAATTCTTCCGATTGGAACTTTAGCTACATTAATATGGATGCATATTTTAAATAAAAATAAAATTAAGATAACATGGCTGGAGTATATCAAAGTTACCATAGTAGTGATTCCACTGACCTTGATTTTTACTCTATTATGCTTGTATCTTTGGTTATTACTGGTGTTTGTCCCATAAACCTAAGAAAGGATTCATCAATTGATGAGTCCTTTTTTGGGTTTAGAAAAATACACTGTCAATCCATCACCAGCATATACTTAAATGAATTCGCAAGCAAACCGAGGAGTGTTTTGGTAGTGTCATTACGTAATGAGCAAGAATTTAAACAACAAATATGTCATATTTATCAAAAAGTGATGAAGGAGTGTAAAGAGGCAGAGGGCAAATTTTTTATAGCCGATAAGGTCTTTAGCCGGAATAATTTACTGGCTTATTTAGCACTGCTCCAGAATACCAATTCTATATTGAGTCAGCAATTAGTTGACAACGGGTTTGCACCTCTCGATTACTCGAAGGAACATGTTCTTTATACTTTTCAAAAAATCATCAACTATTTAAACATAGTGACAGATCCATTAGAAGACCATAAGATCATTACTCCTTCAGAATCAAGACATATTTCGAGAAAACATAGTGAAGATTTGTTTGGACCCAAAAACAGCCATCTCCAGTCATCCATTATGGTAACCTTGGATAGTCATACCCTTAACCAGCCGGAACTGCTGGATGAATTATTAATGAACGGGATGAATATAGTCCGTATCAATTGTGCACATAATCATGAAACTATCTGGAAACAATTAATCAACAACTTGCGAAATGCGGAAAACTGTTTAAAGGAAAAAGGAAAATATGAACGTGAACGTTCGTGTAAAATTTATATGGACTTGGCTGGTCCAAAAATACGAATTGGAGATCTTGGGATCGAAGAGATATTTGTAAAAAAGGGAGACCGACTGCGTTTATACCCGGGTTCACAAAAGCCAGGTTACGCTGCAAAGGAGCATGAACCTGCTGGAGTTCCTGTTACCCTTGAAAAAGCGTTCCGAAATGTTAGAAAGAATGACCGGGTTTTTATCGATGATGGAAAAATAAGCGGGTTCGTTTCACAAATTACTGAGGATTTTGTTGAAATTGAAATCCACAGTCCAATCGTACATCCGCTTCGAATTAAAACAGGGAAAGGGTTAAACTTGCCTGATTCTTTACTCAGTTTAAATGTTCCTGCCTTAACAGAAAAAGATCTTCATGATTTAGAGTTTATATCAAAAAATGCCGATATAATCGGAATTTCATTTGTTCATTCACCCCTTGATCTGAAGAAGTTGAGAAACGAGTTGGAAAGACTGGATGCACAAAATCTGGCCGTCGTTGCGAAAATTGAAACGAAGGACGCTGTTCATCAATTATCAAGAATTATTTTGGAGGGGTTAAATTTTCATCGTTTCGGGATTATGATTGCAAGAGGGGATCTTGCGGTCGAAGTGGGTCTTGAAAACCTCTTATTCGTTCAGGAAGAAATTATCAACATTTGCAAGGCATCCCATATACCTGTCATTTGGGCTACAGGTGTGTTGGAAAAGCTCACTAAAAAGGGGATTCCCGCAAGAGCTGAAATTACAGATGCAGGTCAGGCGGCTCGGGCGAATTGCATCATGTTAAATAAAGGGCCATACGTTCTTGACTCATTAAAAATGTTAACTAAATTATTAAATGTAGAACATGTGGAACTTCCAAGACAGAGGCCTTCAATTAGTTTCCTTACTGCTCAATATGGAATATTTGATGGGCAAAATAAAAGAGATCAGCTGCCTTAACCATGTGTGGACAGCTGATCTCTTTTTAATTTTTTACTCTGTTATTCAGTCCAATCATTAATAGTAGTAGCCACCCATAAAGCTAGCTCCCACAATAATTAGAAGAATAAAGAGAACAACGATTAACGCAAAACCTGCACCTGCTGCACCGCCGCTCATAGATTTCACCTCCAACCCATTTACTATAGATTATGTTGGAGGTAAGCGATGTGTATAGACAATCATGCTGTTTTGCGTTAATTTTTCATAAGCAAATTAATGGTCTTGGCTTTCGTGATGCTCTTCAAATTCCTGTGGCATAAATCCAAATGGACCTCTAGGAGCTAACTCTGCCCGGAAGAGGACAACGATTTCTGCGATGCGAATAATTAAACGTAATGGACGTTGTCTCATCATTCTATTTTCCAGTACTATTATATCAGTCCCCACGTGAAGAAGCCTTCCTTCAAAGCTGCCCTGTGTCGTTACTACATTTACCTCTTCTTTAAGATGCTCATGTGCTAATTGATGAAATGTATTTTCACTCATTTTTATTACCTCCTCTAGGGTTAGTAAATGCAAAATTCGAAAAAAGGAGATAAATTTTAAAAAACTTTTTAAAATTACTTATTAATAAATAATCAATTCTTTATTACACACTATACAACTAGGAGGTGTTGAAAATTGGAAAGAAAGCAGAAATTCAAGAACAACGAAATGGAACAAGAAGAGATTATGAATCGTGTCAATCAAACTTATGATAAAATGGTACAGGATGTAAAAGGTATGTTAGAAGAAAACAATCAAGAAAATTCTATACAATCATAAAACAACCGGGTGGATGCCCGGTTGTTTTTTAAGATGCTTTTAAACTAGGTGATACTACCTGTTTTTTCTTTCCACTTTTCGCAACGTTGAAAACAATATTTAATAAAATAGCTGTAATACTTCCTGCTACAATACCACTATTCGTAATAATTTTTATTCCCTCAGGCAAATGATCAAATAACGTCGGAACCGTTGTAACACCAAGTCCCATCCCTAATGAGCAAGCAATAATTAACAGATTCTCCTGTGAAGTAAAGTCCACTTTACTGAGCATCTTGATTCCTGAGGCAATCACCATTCCGAACATGGCAATCATTGCGCCACCCAAAACGGAAGTTGGGATCACGGTTGTCAATGCAGCAACTTTTGGAACAAAACCTAGGAATATCAAGATTCCTGCCATTGTATAAATGACTTTCTTCTCTTTTACCCCGGAGAATTGAACAAGTCCAACATTTTGAGAGTAGGTAGTATATGGGAATGAATTAAATAGTGCACCAATGATGCTCGCTAGTCCCTCAGCCCGATATCCTTTGACCAAATCATCCTCGGAAAGCTTTCTCCCAGTTATATCACTTAGAGCAAAGTAAACACCAGACGATTCAACAAGACTAACAATTGCTACTAGTGTCATCGTAAGAATGGGAGCTAGTTCAAAGGATGGAGTTGCAAAATGCAATGGTGTGACTAGATGGAACCAGGATGCATCTCCAACCGCAGAAAAGTTTACTTTTCCCATAAAAGCTCCGGCAATCGTTCCAGTCAGTAAACCTAATAAAATGGAAATGGCACGAACAAAACCTGTGGAAAAACGATAAAGAATGATAATAAATAGAAGTGTGCCAAAAGCAAGGGAAATATTCGAAAGAGAACCGAAATCAGCACTTCCTTGACCACCAGCCACATTATTCATTGCAACTGGAATTAAGGTTAGACCAATAATCGTGACAACTGAACCTGTGACAACAGGAGGGAAGAAGCGTATTAATTTTCCAAAATACCTTGCGATTAGAATCACGATGATCCCCGATACCAGAATAGACCCATAGATTGCGGAAAGACCGTACTGATTGCCTATGGCGATAATCGGACCAACGGCGGTAAAAGTACAACCTAAAACAATAGGAAGACCTATACCAAAGTATCGATTTTGCCAAACCTGAAGGAGTGTAGCGATTCCGCTTGTTAAAATGTCAAGGGATACCAGATAGGCAAGTTCTTTTCCAGAAAGATGAAGGGAACTGCCGATAATCAGCGGCACAATGACAGCACCAGCATACATAGCTAATACATGTTGTATTCCTAATGATGCTGTTTTAAATGCGTTTTGTTTCATGATACTTTGACCCCCTCTTGTTCATTTAAGAAAGTTACCTTACCATTTTCGAGCGAGGCAATTTGTGCAAGTGATTCTACTCGATAGCCTTGTGCCAGCAATTTTTGCGCACCAGGCTGAAATGATTTTTCAATGACAATGCCAATACCCACGACCTCTGCTCCCGCCTGTTTAACTAATTCAGCCAAGCCAAGAGCAGCCTCACCGTTTGCCAGGAAATCATCAATAATGAATACACGATCATTAGGTTTAAGGAATTTTTTTGAAATGGACACTTCATTTGTTTCATTTTTAGTAAAAGAATGGATCGGTGCTGTTAATAAGTCTTCATTCAACGTGAGTGACTTTCTTTTTCTTGCAAAAATCACTGGGACCTTCATATATAAACCTGCCATAGTAGCAGGGGCAATCCCGGAAGATTCGATTGTTACGATTTTGGTTACTCCATCAGCTTCAAAACGCTTGGCAAATTCTTTTCCGATTTCAAGCATCAATTGGGGATCGATTTGGTGATTCAAGAATGAATCCACTTTTAATACATTGTCATTTAGAACCCGTCCATCATGTATAATTTTTTCCTCAAGTAGTTTCATAGTTACCTCCTAAAAAATAAAAAGCCCAAAGATCATTCCTCACAAATTAGAGTGAGGCAATGACCTTTGGGCGTGTGTCCAAAAGGAAAATGAAATAAACACTGTATATGTGTATTTCCATTACCCACTCATAGTCGGACCGTTTTACGGCAATCCGGTAGAAACTTGCAGGCCATATCCCTGCGATTATATGAGTGAAACGTGTTAATTTAATCACATTATACTGACTGAAAATTTAGTTGGCAATGATTTTTTCCAAAATATACGAATGATTTAATTTTCTAACTATTTAACATTCGTGTTTGAAAACGATTCAACTCAATCGATATCCGATGAGTAATTAAAAAAAATTTAGGAAAACTAAACTTATTACATTTTTAGAAATAAGGTGATCTTTTGAATTCTTATAATGCTGGAGATATTGTTTATGTATTTTATCGGAACCCCCACACCCAGGATGTTGCTAATATTCAAGAAGCTGCAGTGGTAAGGAACCCGGAAAATCCCGATGAATTAGCTGTATTTTTATATGAAACTTATTATCCATTAACGAATGATATGGCTGTCTATACATCTGCTGTAGAGGCAGAACAGGCTTACAGTTATTATTTCGGTCATGCAGCAGAAGGAATATTAGAATGAATCAACCATTTGTCCCTAGGCTCGTTTATTTCGAGCCGGATGCCTTAGAATATCCATTAGGAAAAGAACTTAAGGAAAAATTTGAAAAGATGAACCTTGAGATTCGTTATACAACTTCTCATAATCAAGTAAGGAACCTGCCAGGAGATACAGAATTTCAACGATATCGAGTGGCAAAATCGACCTTGGTAGTGGGAATCCGAAAAACTCTTAAGTTTGATACTTCCAAGCCTTCAGCTGAGTATGCGATTCCGTTTGCCACCGGTTGCATGGGGCATTGCCACTATTGTTATTTACAAACAACAATGGGAAGTAAACCGTATATTCGTACCTATGTAAATGTGGAGGAAATTCTTGAAGCAGCCGATCAGTACATGGAAGAACGGGCACCTGAGATAACCAGATTTGAAGCTTCCTGTACGTCGGATATCGTTGGAATTGATCACTTGACACATTCTCTAAAACGAGCGATCGAGCATTTTGGACAGTCTGAGTATGGAAAATTACGATTTGTAACCAAATTCCATCATGTTGACCACCTTTTGGACGCGAAACACAACGGAAAAACGAGATTCCGATTTAGTGTCAATGCTGATTATGTGATAAAAAATTTTGAGCCAGGCACGTCTCCGCTGGAAAAAAGGATTGAAGCAGCAGGTAAAGTGGCGAGAGCAGGATATCCTCTGGGATTTATCGTCGCTCCCATTTATCTGCATGAAGGGTGGGAGGATGGATACTACCACATGTTTGAACGATTAGAGGGAGAATTACCGAAGGAAGCTAAAAAAGATTTAACCTTTGAATTCATTCAGCACCGCTTTACTAAACCAGCCAAAAAAGTAATTGAGAAAAACTACCCCATGACCAAGCTGGAATTGGACGAAGAAAAACGAAGATATAAATGGGGAAAATACGGTATTGGGAAATATATTTACCAAAAAGAAGAGGAAGAGGAAATTAAAGACCATTTGCACAGTTATATGAAGAAGTTTTTCCCTGAAGCAAAACTAGAATATTTTACATAAAAGGTACTTTGCTATAAGTGCCTTTTTCCTGTGATTTTTTTCCTAGCTGCTTGCCTAAATCCCTAAACTAATCTTCAAAGATGTCGATATAGAATATAAGTTGATTAAAGGGAGAGATTGCAACATGGAAACGATTTCAGAAATGATAAACAAAGCAACAAAGCATAAAAATACAATCATGTTTTATTCTTTATTAGTTTCACTTACTGTTGGATTGCTTTATAGCTTCATAAATAATAATACGACAGACATCATACTCTATAGC
>NZ_JBALNY010000170.1:0-4729 GCF_036962145.1 Bacillus sp. JJ1764
TTTCACACCCTCGATGAAAGACGTTCAGCCACCGATATAAGTAATTTAGCTTGATTATACCTATAACAAAGGGCACATCTATAACTAGACATGTGCCCCTTTTTCCGATTATTTATATGGATTCGTGTTGAGCAACGTTGCAACATCAACAATTTCGAACCCTTGGCTTTTTAGTTTTTGGATGATAATAGGGACCGCCTTCGCCGTCTCCGTTTTATCATCATCACTATGCATCAGAATGATGTCTCCATTCCTCACATTCTTCAAGACATTGTTTTCAATATGGGTTTGCTCTTTTTGGGACCAATCTAATGTATCAATGGACCAAAGGATGATTTTGTTTTGTTGTTCTTTTGCCACATTGACTACTTTTATATCTGTATCACCATACGGCGGTCTTAAAAGGGCAGGTGATTTGCCGATCACACTTTTAATCGCTGCGGAAGCTCCCATTAAATCTTGCCTAACATCCTTAGCAGTTTCTTTGGTTAGCTCGCGATGGTAAAAACTATGACTTCCAATCACATTTCCGTTATCGTAAGCCATCTTCACAATATCCGGATTTTGTTGAACCTTTTGTCCGATAAAAAAGAAGGTTCCTTTCACATTTTGCTGTTTAAGTGCCTCAATAATTTTTGGCGTATTGATCCGGTCAGGCCCATCATCAAACGTTAGAGCCACCCGCTTTTTATTCGGACCATTCACAAATACATCATTAGGATACCGTTTTGGAAATGCCAGAATGTCACTACGCCACTGAATCATATTTTTCCAAGCGGAAGCCGTCAAGTTTTCTGAAGTCCCCTTGATCGACAGAATATAATTCTGATTAGGGCTTGAAGTTTGGATTGGGCTATAGACTGCAATATGATCCACTTTTCCCGTCGATTGAGGGATGATCCATTTTAATTGATATTGAGCATTCAGTTTATACGTATATATTTGATCATTTTGATTAGTTGACCTACTTGTTGGGGTCCCCAACTCTTTCTCAATATCTGATAACGTAAATTCTTGAATCGTTGGATCATTGGAACGCACATCAAATATGGTGCCATCTTGATTATAACCAAATACGGCATACCTTTTTGTGTAAGTGGCATAATACCCGCCCCCAACCTGGTCCACTTGATTTGGCTCTCCCCAGGCATCTTTTACCTGGGAAATCGTGGAGTGTTGGGCTGCAAAAGGAACGGTATAGGCATGACCAGTTTTAGCTTGGGCTACGAGCTGTTGAACAGAAACAGACGTTTGATTCTGAGATGGTTGTTGATTAGATTCCTGAACTTGTTTTCCGCCATGGTCACTAGGTGAACTTTTCGGTGGCTTGGCCTCTTCCTTTTGCGAGCAACCTGCCAAGAGTAAAATACTCAATATGATTACATAATAAATCCTCATTAGCATCCCCCCATATTATTTTCTCCCTGACCCCAGAGAAAATATCTATGAATGTTATTAACAACTTTCCTTGTTTTCTATTTGCATTTTAAAGGTTTTCATTTGTTGCTTTCGCAAATTGATATACCCAACCGTTGACATGACCAAGGCACCCAATGCGTCTACGATGATATCCTCCATGGTGTCTGCAACCGCTTCGTGCCCAATTAAAATCGTACCTTCTGCGGTAATGAACTTCTGCATATTGGTCCCTAATAGGCCATCTGCGGTAAATTCATAGATCTCCCAAACAGCGCCACATGCCAAAGCGAAACAAAACGCAAATAAGGCAACGAAAAATGGACTTAACTGGATATTAAGCTTTTCTGTTTTATTAAAGAAATTGACAATGACAAAGCCTAAGGAACCAAGCATCGCTGCACTAAAGCAATGGAGAATTAAATCCCAATAGGGAATTCTATAATAAAAATTTCGAACTTCACCTAAATAAATGGCACAAAATAGAAAGATGAAATAGATGATTTCCATGATATCCGGTATATCAACCCGGAATCTTCTCTCCACTTCTGAAGGTAGAAAAATTACAATGCTACCGAAGACACATTGCAAGATCATCAATACATAGTCACTTCTAACCCGATCGTATTCATTTTGTGCAGGTCCTGAAGGCGTCGTAAAAAACATATAAATTGCGTAAATAATGGACATGATAAGTAAGGTTAAAACGATTCTGAAGATCCACGTCTTTCTTTTTGGATATTTTTTCAATTTTTTCCACCCCCAAATCATTCTATACCTTTTACGTGAAATTAGAAAAAAGGATTCGCTCTATTGTATAAAACTCCATTTTTTTCTAAATAATTTATGAAATGTGAGTTGATTCACTTGACAAAAAAGTGAAATTTATACGATAATTATTTTTGAATTAGAATTATTCTAGTTTAGAAAAAGATTTATTAAAATCTTTTATCAATATAAAACCATTTTAGGAGGAAACAAACATGTCTTTAATCGGTAAAGAAGTACAACCATTCGTAAATCAAGCTTATCATAACGGTGATTTCATTACAGTTTCTGAACAAAACTTTAAAGGCAAATGGAGTGTAGTATGCTTTTATCCAGCAGATTTTACATTCGTATGTCCTACTGAATTAGAAGATCTTCAAAATCAATATGCAACACTAAAAGAGCTTGGAGTTGAAGTATACTCTGTTTCAACAGATACTCATTTCACACATAAAGCATGGCATGATCATTCACCAGCGATCAGCAAAATTGAGTACATTATGGTGGGAGACCCTTCCCAAAAACTTACTCGCATCTTTGACGTATTAGAAGAAGAAGAAGGCCTTGCACAACGTGGTACTTTCATTATTGATCCAGACGGCGTTGTTCAAGCAATGGAAATCAATGCAGGTGGCATCGGCCGTGACGCAAGCACACTTGTAAACAAAATCAAAGCAGCACAATATGTTCGCAACAATCCAGGAGAAGTTTGCCCTGCTAAATGGCAAGAAGGCGGACAAACATTGAAGCCAAGCCTTGATCTAGTAGGAAAGATTTAAGGAGTAGCTCCTATGTTACTAGATACAGAAATAAAAGCACAATTAGCCCAGTACCTTCAACTAATGGAGGGGGACGTGCTGCTTAAAGTTAGTACTGGAGAGGATGCCGTTTCCCGCGATATGCTTTCTTTGGTGGATGAATTAACTTCTATGTCATCCAACGTGAAAGTGGAAAAGGTTCAATTAGAAAGAACACCAAGCTTCAGCGTCAACCGTATTGGGGAAGATACTGGAGTCACTTTTGCCGGTGTTCCACTTGGTCATGAATTCACTTCATTAGTATTGGCACTGCTTCAGGTTAGCGGAAGAGCACCAAAGGTGGAACAAAAAGTTATTGATCAAATCAAAAACATTAAAGGCAACTATCACTTTGATTCTTATATCAGCTTGACTTGCCACAACTGCCCTGATGTTGTTCAAGCCTTAAACTTGATGAGCATACTTAATCCTGGTATTTCACACACCATGATTGATGGTGGAGCCTTTAAGGATGAGGTCGAGAGCAAAAACATCATGGCGGTCCCAACCGTTTTCCTAAATGGAGAATCTTTCGGAAGCGGTCGTATGACAGTTGAAGAAATCCTTGCTAAATTAGGAAATGGTCCGGATGCATCAGAGCTTTCTGATAAAGAACCTTTTGATGTACTCGTAATCGGCGGCGGTCCTGCTGGTTCCAGTGCGGCAATCTATGCTGCACGTAAAGGAATTCGCACTGGTATTGTGGCAGAACGCTTTGGCGGTCAAGTCATGGATACCATGGGTATTGAAAACTTTATCAGCGTTAAATATACCGAAGGCCCTAAACTTGCAGCCAGCCTTGAAGAGCATGTGAAAGAGTATGATGTTGATGTCATGAATCTTCAGCGTGCGAAACGCTTGGAAAAGAAAGAACTTATTGAAGTTGAATTGGAAAACGGTGCTGTTCTAAAAAGTAAGACCGTCATTCTGTCAACTGGTGCCCGCTGGCGTAATGTCGGTGCTCCTGGGGAAGCTGAGTTCAAGAATAAAGGCGTGGCTTACTGCCCACACTGTGACGGTCCATTATTTGCGGGTAAAGACGTTGCGGTTATCGGCGGCGGTAACTCTGGTATTGAAGCAGCGATTGACCTTGCCGGTATCGTCAACCATGTAACAGTACTTGAATTTATGCCAGAGCTTAAAGCTGACTCTGTCTTACAAGAGCGTCTTTACAGCCTGCCAAACGTTACCGTTCTGAAGAACGTTCAGACAAAAGAGATCACTGGTACTGACAAGGTGAATGGGATTACTTATATAAATCGTGAAACTGGTGCTGAGCATCACGTGGAATTACAAGGGGTATTTGTTCAAATCGGTCTTGTTCCTAATACCGATTGGTTGGGTGAAACAGTTGAACGGACTCGTTTTGGCGAAATCATCGTCGATAAACACGGCGCTACAAACGTCCCTGGTGTATTTGCTGCAGGGGATTGTACCGACAGTGCTTATAAGCAAATTATTATTTCAATGGGGTCAGGTGCAACCGCAGCTTTAGGTGCATTTGATTATCTCATTCGTAATTAGATATTTTAAAGGGAATTGGAGATGTCCAATTCCCTTTTTTACTTTTCTGGCATTTACTAGTCCTAGCTTTACTTTTTTACCCTGCTTTATCCGAAGTTTGCTTGACTTTAGACAGAGACTCCTGCTTTTTTACCTTTGCCTTGTCTGAATTTGCCTCAGCTTCGGACACGTTCCTGCTTTTTTGCCTCTGCCTTGTCCGAAGTTAGATCGACTTCGGACACACT
>NZ_JBALNY010000171.1:0-14953 GCF_036962145.1 Bacillus sp. JJ1764
AAGCAATGGAAATCAATTTCCACTGCTTTTTTTATGATTAAGTATTTGATCATACCAACTTTTCAACATTTACGCTGCTATGAACTAAATATTGTTTCTAATCACTCTTTGCAACATCCCCACTGTCATTGACGTGCTAAAGGTGATAGGCACCGTACAAGGTCTTTGTATTCTTCCTCCAATTCGCTTAGGGATCCCTGGTATAGGTGTTTGTTTTTAACTTTAAATACTCCAGATTTAAGTAATTCCTCGATTAAGAATTGTCTTTTTTCCTGGATAGCTTCTCGATGGTTTTGATTCATTTCGAAACCCTCCATTCTTTTTCCTTCTTCTTTTTTACCCACATTTGCGATTATAAACTGTCCCTTGAAGGGAAAATGTCGAAAAATCGAATATTAACCCATTTTTAAATAAAATGTTATGAACGTTACCATATGTAAAAAACCGGGGTAATGGTCTTATAAATTTTTAATAAAATTGTTAGATTGGGCGAAATGTAATTAGTTATTATAGTCATTTTTCATCATAAAATCAAATTAGCATGCAAAAGGCAGCCTCTATTTTTAGAGGCTGCCTTGATTTGTTTCATTGAATNNCAATTTTCAAAAAACTATAAGGCAGATGATTTATCTGCATCATCAAAAGCAAAATCTGCTATTTTCACTCTAAAGAATCGAGTCTGGAACATTAAGTAGATCAAGCCGATTGCCACCCAGACGAGACCGCCAATTAAAGCATCTGCTTGCAGGTTATACCATAGAATTCCTGTTGTTCCTGCTCCAAGAATTGGCATGATGATGTAAGAGAAAATATCTTTTCCTGTTTTATATTTTTTATGACGGAATACAAAGTGAGCGATGACTGAGAGGTTTACAAATGTAAAGGCGATTAAAGCACCAAAGTTAATGAAAGATGAGATTAACTCCAGACTTGGAGCAATTGCTAGTAATGATACAACTCCAACAAGTATGACGTTAAACGCTGGTGTGCGGAATTTTGGATGGACATAGCTGAATAGTTTTTTTGGTAAAACTCCATTGCGCCCCATTACGAATAATAGTCGTGATACGCTGGCATGGGAGGCTAAACCGGATGCTACTGTTGCGGCAAAAGCACCAGCTAGAAAAACTAATTTAAAGAATTGCCCGCCAACATACAAACCGATTTCTGGTAACGTGTCATCTGTCACTTTAAAGTTCGAAACATCTGGAAATAGTGCTTGTGCAAAATAACCACAGACGAAGAAGATGGCACCACCGATAAATACGGTCAGCATGATCGCTCTTGGAAGTGTTTTCTGATCAACGGCTTCCTCTGCGTACATGGTAACGGCGTCAAAACCAATGAATGAGAAGCATACAACTGTTGCTCCTGTTAATATGGCTCCAAGATGGATGTTTGAATGGAACAATGGCTCTGTTGTTAGAATCGTTCCTTGCCCCATTCCATGTGAAAGTTTAACAAATGCTAAAACGATAAAAGCTGCGATTAGCACCACTTCAAAAACAACAAGGATTGAATTTAAGCTTGAAGTTTTCCCCATACTCCAAACATTTAACCCAGTTACCACGGCTACATAAATCACAACCCAAATCCATGCTGGAACCGATGGAAAAACAGATACCATATAAATACGAATGATTAGTGCGTTTACCATTGGCAGTAAAATGTAGTCTAAAAGAGCTGCCCAACCTACAATGAATCCAAGAAGTGGACTCATCGTCTCCCTTGTATAGGTGTAAGCGGAACCGGCACTTGGAAAGACCTGAACCATTTTTCCATAGCTAATCGCAGTAAATAGCATAACGACTAAAGCAGTAAGATACGCCAGAGGAACTACCCCATTTGTTTCATTCGAAACGATCCCAAACGTATCAAATACAATAGTAGGTGTCATATACCCCAAACCTAGACCCACGATCGCCCATAGACCAAGTGACCGTTTTAGTGTTGCTTTCTCCAATTTAATCATCTCCCTTATTCTTTTCAACTGGAAGCGTTTCCATTTTGTGTTAAATATTCTAGTTTTTTATGTAAACACAATGATGACCAGTTTTACCTATCCAATCCTCCTTTTAGCAAAAGTATTGAACTATTAAGAATAGTTGCAATTTTCATGCCAATTATAACTCGTACATTTTTGATTGTAAACTTTTTAGTCAGAATTCCTAACAAATAAATTAATCAACATAAAAATCATCTAAATATTTCATTGTTTTTATGGTCGATTTACTATGTCTTTTTGCATAATTTAGGCATGAGTGCATAATTGCCACTACGTAAAAAAACAACCATGACGGTTGTTTTTCATTTTCTTCTAGATCATAGGCTTGCCTGCATCAGGGGAAAGATTTGGATCCCCACCGCCAACAATAGTAAATTTCCCTTGTTGATGTTCCTCGTCCTCTATAAAAATGACATTCCCATTACCAGCATTTTCCTTTATGTAGCTGGGTATCTCTTGAGGTTGTGTTTCTTTTTCCACGATTTCACCACCCTTTTTGTGTGGTAGTGTTTATTTTTTTTCAAAATTTTATGCATGTAGGAATATAAAAAGTAGGGGCGCCTACTGCTGCCCCTACCATAATGGAATATATACTTTAAAGGTAGTACCCTTTCCTTTTTCACTTTCTACTTCTATTTTCCCTTTCATTCTTGCGACAATTTGGTAGCAAACCATAAGCCCCATCCCTGTTCCTTTTTCTTTTAAGGAGTAAAAAGCAGTACCGAGTCTGGCCAATTCAGCTTCTGACATCCCAATTCCAGTATCGTTCACTTCAATAATGCCGAATTCTTCGTTTTTATACACAGAAAGACTTAAAACCCCGCCATCCCGCATGGACTCAATACCATTTTTTACAATATTAATTACCACTTGTTTTAATTCACTTTGATTGCCTTTTATCATAATTCCATCTTCAAGATGGGTATTTAAGGAAATATTTTTCGACATAAACGCAAAGGTGTTCATTAAGTCAGCAACTTTCTTAGTCAAATCTTTGGCATCTACCTGCTCTACACGTTCAAGATCCGGTTTAGCCAGTGAAAGATATTCATTGATAATTTTCTCTGCGCGATTTAGTTCTTCAATCATCAATTTAATATAGGTTAATTCTATTTCGGATAAATTTTCCTTTGACAAAAATATTTGCAAAAAGCCCCTTACGACGGTCATAGGGTTACGTATTTCGTGAGCTACGGAGGCAGCCAATTGGCCAATTGCATTCATCTTCTCTGCTCGTTGCAGTTCTTTTTGTAGTCTTGTTTTTTCTATTATTTTTTCCATTTCATCGATGGCTTTCTCAACTTGGTGGACATTTTGATCCCTACTCGGATTAGTACCAAATTCCTTATAAGTATCCGACAGCCGTTCAAATAAAACCGCCAGTTGTGATGTCATCTGATTAAATCGATCCCCTAATTTCCCTAAGTCCGAATAATCAGGGATTTTAACTTTCACATTAAAATCTCCTGAACTTACCGCGTTGATGCCTGAAATAATTTCATTTAGCGGCTGAAGAAATTTTCGAAGCCCCCACCTTAGTGTAAAAAACATAATCATGGTGATGGTAATCAGTGCTATAAACAAATAGATGCTCGATTTCTTTTTGAAATGATTGATAAAGGTTGCGTCCACATCGACTGCTAAGACAGCAATTACTTTACCGTTTTCATCGATTAGAGGTTGAATAGAAGTAATCCATGTCCCGAATTCATCTTCATAAAGTTGCGTACTTACTGTCTTTTTTTCCGAAACTGCTTTGTTAAAGGCATAGAGAAATTCTGGTCCTACATTATATTTTGAAAATGGTTTTATTCCTAAGTAAACGTCTGAATCGTTAGTTGCAAGGAATGTTAATTTATCTTTATCCACTTTTTCTACATCCAGTATATAGCCTCCTATATATTTAGAATTCTTCTTCTGGATTAGGTTGACTAAATAGTTTAAATGGTCCGCTTCTGGTATATCTGGGTTTCTGGTTTCCTTGACCTTTTTTACTTCTTCAAGAGGAATCGTGGTACTCCAAAGACCCGCAATCCCCTTAGCACGGTCTGTCAATTGATTCGTTAACTGATTGGTCTCATAAAAAAAGGAAAAGCCGGCTGTCGAAACAACTAAAATAAATGTTATAAAGAAGGAAAAAAACAAAATTTTCCTGTATATTGGCAAATCTATCAATTTTTGCTTACACATAATAAATAAGTCCTTTCATATGCAGTTATATGACAAATTCGACGGACACATTCTAAATCCTTTGTCAACATTTGTAAGATTTAAAATTTTTGTTAGAATATTAACAAATTTGTAGCTGTATACCAGTGCGGTAAAGCAACCACCAAAAAAACCGCCCAGAGTTTGGGCGGTTATCAGCAAAAACGTTTAAAAGTATTTCAATGCATCTGGGTTTATCAGGGACCCAAGGTTGACGGCTTGATCAATCGGGGTTCCCATAAGAATTTTTTTTATGGGAACTTCAAGTTTTTTGCCGTTTAGGGTTTTGGGTAAATCCCCTACTTGAATGATTTGGTCAGGGACGTGGCGTGGTGAGCAGTTTTTTCGGATGGTGTTGTTGATCCGTGCTTTTACTTCGTCAGTAAGATCATCACCGTCCCTCACCACGACGTACAATGGCATGTAAGATTGACCTTCCGATTTTGGAATATCGACAACCAAGCTATCAACGATCTCTGGTACACTCTCAAGTGCACTGTAGATTTCACTTGTTCCCATTCGTATACCGCCACGATTGATCGTTGCATCCGAACGCCCATAAATGATGGCACTCCCTCTTGGAGTAATTTTAATAAAATCACCGTGACGCCAAATTTCAGGATACACATCCAAATAACTATCGATATAACGAGCCTTATTTTCATCATTCCAAAAGTAAATGGGCATGGACGGCATTGGCTCCGTAATGACGAGCTCGCCAATCTCATTGATCATTTCTTCACCATAATCGTTAAAAGCTCTGACAGCAGCACCTAAAGAGCGGGCTTGCAGTTCACCGGCGTACACGGGAACTAATGGAGAACCCCCGACAAATGCTGTGCAAAGGTCGGTCCCACCACTTGTGGAGAAGAGCCAAACATCCTCTTTGACTTTTTCATAGACCCACTGAAAACCACTGACCGGTAACGGCGACCCCGTTGAACCAATACTTTTTAGATGGGACAGATCAAATTGTTCTTTCGGTGTTAATTCTGCTTTCATGCAGGCAGTTAGGAAGCTGGCACTCGTTCCAAATACCGTCATTTTGGTTGACTCTGCGAATTTCCAAAGCCTCTCATAACCAGGATATCCGGGATTTCCGTCAAATAATAGAATCGTAGATCCATGAAGCAATCCACTGACCAACACATTCCACATCATCCATCCAGTTGTGGTAAACCAAAAAAACCGATCATTCTGCTTTAAATTATTTTGCAGCCCGCCCATTTTTAAATGCTCCAATAAAATGCCGCCTTGACTTTGAACGATTGCTTTAGGTTTACCTGTCGTTCCAGAAGAATATAGAATCCATAACGGATGGTCAAACGGAACAGCGTTAAAGCTTAGCTCGGCATCCCTATTTTGCGAAATCACTCTATTCCATAGGACCGAGTTGGTCAATCCACTTAGGTCCAAATCATCCTTTAAATGCGAAATAATGATTGTCTGTTTAACGGTCGGCAGTTCCTCTTGGATTCTCTTTACTAATTCTAATCTGTCGAAATCCTTTCCACCATAACGATATCCATCTACAGCAAATAACACTTTAGGTTCAATTTGTTTAAATCGATCAATCACGCTCATACTTCCAAATTCAGGGGCACAGCTCGACCAAACAGCCCCGATGCTGGCGCATGCTAAGAAAGCAGCTACGGTTTCTTGAAGATTGGAGACATAAGCTACCACTCGGTCCCCCTGCTGGACTCCTAATGATCTTAAATGAGCAGCAATTGCTGCCGTATTCTTTTTTAACTCAACCCAGCTGCATTCTCCTTGAGCACGAACCTCACTTTCAAAGATGATGGCCGGCTTTTCTTTGGTTGCGTTTCGAAAAATATGTTCAGCATAATTTAGGGTTGCTCCTGAAAACCAATGTGCTCCAGGCATTTTTTTAGCTGATAACACCTCTTTATATGGGGTTTTGGTTTGGATCTCATAAAAATGCCAAATTGCCGACCAAAAACCTTCTATACTGGTTACCGACCAATTCCATAATTCATCATAGGTTTCAAAATGCAGCCCTCGAGTTTCGCTTAGCCAATTCATAAATTTTTTCATATTTGATGCATCTTGAAGTTGTTGTGAAGGCTCCCATAACAGCGTCCCTTCTATTTTTTCAACCGTCATTCCCATCCCCTCCGAATCAACACCTATTAAAAAATATTCAACCATTTTGAAAACATTCATTTACCATATACGAGGTAAGCAACTTAATTCCCTTCTAAATATTCTAAATTTATTGATAATATTAATTCAATGCACGAATAGAGAATTAATGGTAAAATAGGTGACTGTTTAAAGTCACTATATTCTAAAAGACAGAAGGGTTTTCATTGTTTAAAGATAAGAGGATTCAATTTTTCTTTACGCTACTCATTGCATTTACTGGAGGGATCATATTTCATAAACTGAATACACCAATTCCGTGGCTGCTCGGGCCGATGACTGCTGTATTCATTGGCTCGAGATTTGGAAAGGTTCAGTTTTACTGGCCAAGCTGGATTAGAAATATCGGATTAGTCATTGTTGGCTATTCGATTGGGGTTTCTTTTACGAAAAAAGCACTTGTGCAAATTGTTGCTGAGCTACCATCCATGATCCTCATGACGCTATTGCTTGTATTATTTTGTGCAGGGATTGCTGTCGTCGTTTCGAAACTAACGGGTGTCGATTATCCTACGGTTTTGACGGGGAGTATTCCTGGCGGGCTTACTCAAATGCTGACCTTCGCAGAAGAAATGAAAGGGATCGATGTCACTACGGTTACATTCCTACAGGTGGCACGGTTAATGATGATTATCTTTTGTGTACCGTTTTTAATTTTTGGACCCCTCTTTCATAATGAAAATAAGTTAACTACGGGAATGATCCATTCCGAAGTAGCAGTCACGGATCCACTTTTTCCAAAAATACTTTTGTTTGCAGTCATATGCGTGGTATTTGCTTTTCTGACAAAAAAGCTCAGATTTCCAACTCCGTTTATGTTAGGGCCCATTCTCGGTACGGCTGCCGTAAATGTATCAGGATTTGCAGGTCCCGCCCTTCCATCGGCCTTATTGGATCTTTCCCAATTCATGATTGGTGGTTATATCGGTTTACTGTTAAAACCGGAAAAGCTGGAACACAAAGTCCGAATCATCAGCCTCGCCTTCATCAGCGGAATCACCATGATCATCGGCTCATTAGGACTAAGCTTACTAATCATGCACTTCGGTCACATCTCCCCCTCTACGAGCTTCCTAAGCATCGCCCCTGGTGGAATGGACCAAATGGGCATACTCGCCCACGAAATCAACGCCGACCTCTCCATGGTCACCGGCTACCAACTATTTCGGCTCTTCTTCATCTACTTTGCCGTACCGCCCATGCTTAAGTGGTTTTTTACAAAACAGGGTGACAGGCACCACAAAAAGACAAATTAGTGATTTTGTCCATCTGGGGTGGACAATTTGGATTTGTTACAGGTGGTGCCTGTCAGTTCCTCAAAATAGCTTAGTTTTTATCTATTATAATGGTTGGAAAATAGCTGGTCTTTGTGGTGTTCGTACAGGGTTTCGGCGTATTGTTCATGGAGTGCTTGTTCTAGGGATTTTTTTCTTTTGGTGATGATGATGGTGAGGAATAAGATGTGTATGGTCATGCTTATCACCTCCTTTTTGCTTTGTAATAAAACGACTGGTTGGTTTATTTTATTTGTAAAAAAAATAAAGTACGTTCAAACTGATTTTTCGACTATGGTTATTATGAATTAAAATAGACTATTCAGTCTACTTGCTAAATTTTACATTATAAATGAAGTTTTTTCAATTCCTAATCCTGCCTATTTTAAAAAATAAAAAAATGGCAAGCTTTTAATTCTTGCCATTTCTGCTAAAGTATTATTCTTTCTAAAAACATCTGCTTGAATTCATTCAGTACCTGTTTATAAGGGAAACCAGGGTAAATGGTTTGCAACATAATTCCATCGATCATGGACCAAAACATGTCGGCAAATATTTCAGGGTTTAATTCTGTTTTAAACTCCCCCGCCTTTTGCCCTTCCTCGATAATGGAGCAAAACATCTTAATAAAATATTCATGTCTTCGCACGTTTAACTTTTCGATTAGCTCTTGATTGCGGAAAGCATGAAGTTTAAATTCATCATGTACGACCAGTCTCCCGGTACTTTCCTGATTCACTTCATTGTTCAAATACAGATCAAACATAAAGTTCATTTTATCAACAGCGTTCGGATAGGTTGCCAACCTTTCCTTTAGTTCTTCGTAACTCTCTTCCGTACTCGTTTTCATTAATTCTAAATATATTTCATCCTTACTTTTAAAATAGTTATAAATAGCACCTTTACTGATTCCTGAGTGCTCAACAATATCATCAATGGTAGAAGGTTGAAACCCTTTTTTAGCAAAGCATGCCATGGCACTCTCTAGGATTTCCTTCTTCCTTTTTTCTTTATATGAATCAGACACGATGGGTGGCATGTTAAAATAACCTCCAAACCTCATATAAACGACTAGTCAGTTTGTTTTATTATAACGGGTTTCACTTCCCTGATGCAATCAAGGAATACTTTAAGCAGCGGCGAAAAAATTGGCGAAAAATAAGAGAAAATAACGATAGACTATTTTAAAAAGCCTGTTATAATGTTTCAATATAGAAGTTAAAATCAATAGAAGTTAAAAACACATTTATAAAGGTGGGCATTATGGGGAATACATGTAGATATGTTGTCAATGCTCTAGGTAAGGGTGGAGAAACATATTATACAAAATGCAAAGACAAACACGAATTACAGAAATGGATCACAGCAAATCAAGAAAAATTAATTATGAACGAACTACAAATAACCGATAAAAGCCAAAATCCATTCCTAAAACTATTCGGACTAAAAAAGCTATTTTAATAGAAAGTTGAAAAACGCCATTCTTCATGAACGGCGTTTTTTGTTATTCATTTCCATTTGGTGCTTGGCACCTTTTTTAGCAATTTGAAAAGAGCCGGGTGTTTCACCCAGCCCTTAATTCACAAGTCGGTTTTCGATGGTGTTCTTTTCTTCCCCTTCAATGAATTTGCGTTTTTGGATGTAGATGAGTCTAATTGAGAGTGCAATTCCAGCCGCTAGTAGACCAATGGTTAACCCGATCCAGTAGCCTTTTGCGCCAAGTCCTGTGTTGTTGGCCAAAATGTATCCAGCTGGGAGGCAAATAAGCCAGTACGCGATTAAGGTCATGATGAATGCTAAGTTAACGTCTTTATAGCCTCTGAGTGCAGCCTGTGCTGTTACCTGAATGGCGTCAGATATATGGAAGACCAGGGCAAGGATAAGAAAGTTGGCAGTAAGCGAGATGACAACAACCTCGTTCGAATATAAGCCTGCAACTTGATAGCGGAATACAACCACGGCTACACCGCAAATGATTGAAAATGCAACTGCTAGTACAACACCAAGCCAGCTGTAAATTCTTGCATCCTTGTAGCGTCGTGCTCCCACCTCAAATCCTACCAATACGGTTTGGGCCATTGAAATACTAGTTGGGATCATATATAAAAACGAAACAAAATTAAGCGCAGCTTGATAGGCCGCCACGGTCGCAACACTAAATTTGCTGATTAAAATCGTTACCACCGCAAACATACTGGTTTCGAAAAAAGTGGACAGTCCCATTGGAACCCCAATTTTCAGGATCTCTTTACATCTGATTAACGAAAATTCCTTCATATTACTAAAAACATCAAAGGAGGAAAAAGGTTCTTTCGTTTTTACAATAAAAGCAGTAAAAATCAAAAACACCCAATCTGTAATGGAAGTGGCATAACCTGCCCCTGCCCCACCAAGCTCTGGAAATCCCCATTTTCCAAAAATCAGGACATAATTAAAGAACAAATTAATTGGTAAGGAGGAAATCATGATAATCATGACCACACGTGTTTTTCCTAAAGCATAAATAAAGGATCTCAACACATTAAATAAAAATAATGGTAAAATGCCATAGCTTAATCCAATTAAATAATCATTCGCCGTTTGCTGGACGCTGGAGGGTAACTTCATCTTATCCAAAATAGGGTCCAATAAAAAGGTACCGGATAGGATGATGACCGCGGTAATTATGACCGAGAGATACAAACCATTTTTAACCACAGATGAAACTTCTTCTCCCCTTTTTTCACCCAAATATTGGGCGACTATCGGCGAAACTGCCAATAGGATGCTGCTTAAGCCGGTGAAAACCGGACTCCAAATCGATGAGCCGATCGCTACCCCTGCCAAGTCGATTGAACTATATTTTCCTGACATTATCGTGTTAAAAAACACCATAGAAAACATACCCAACTGGGTAATTAAAATTGGGATCAACAAAATCATAATTTGTTTTGTTTTTTCTTTTATCGTATATGTCTGTTTCATTGTAAGTACTCCTTAAATAATTGCATTCAAAATTACATTATACTCCTTTTTTGGGAGCAAAGGGTGAATTTTCTAAAAAAACATAAAAGAGCCTGGAATGTACCAAGCTCTTCAAACAGTTTCTTATGTGTGGTATGTTCCATGTCCGTGATGGAATCCATATCCCGGATAGTAATCCATGTGTCCATGGTGGTAACCGTAGCCCGGATAGTATCCACCGTGGCTGTGATGATAGCCGTAGCCTGGGTAGAATCCGCCGTGGCCGTGGTGAAAACCGCCTCCCGGGTAAAATCCTCCATGTCCGTGGTGAAAACCACCTCCAGGATAAAATCCGCCATGGCCGTGGTAAAATTCAGGTCCAAATTGCCCTCCAGGCATTCCCGGGGTAACACCTGGTATTCCCATCATTTGATTCATCTGTGCATCTCCTCCTCTATTTGTTCCAAGATAGTGTATGTGACTATCTTTCGGGAGGAATGGTTAAATGCCTATCATTTCGCTTTAATTGAAGAGGCAGGCACACTGAGTGGCTGGGTTCCTTCGTGTTTTTCCTTAATAAGAATGCCGCCAATCAAACCGAAAACTGAGAATACCACAGGAATAATAAACCCATAATGATAACCACCGCCCGCATAATCTGTATGAAAGTAATCGAGCACTTTTCCAAAAAAACTAGGTAAGAGTACAGCGCTTAAGAAACCACCTGTATTCGCGAATCCAGAAACCACTCCAACATCTTTAATCGAGAATGACTTTCGCACGACCGCAAAGGTTAACGCGCTTGCTCCATTTCCAAACCCGATCATCAAATAAAGAAGGATCAGCAAGATGTATGGGGGTTTCCCATCTAATAAAACAAAAGTAGTCCAACTTAGCAATACCATCGTATGTACTACCAAATAAGGACGTTTTATCTGATTAAGCCTGCTTGAAATCCAGCCGGTATATGGTGCCCCAACTAAGGCTCCGATTAAACCAACCATCACAAGCTGACTGGATTCTAACCGGCTCATTCCATAAATCGTCATTCCATATGGAACGGCCCATGAACCGATAAAACCTACATAGGACCCAACAAGGCCGAAATGGCAAAGGAAGGTAGCCCATGCTTGACGATCTTTCATAATCCGTATTAGCAAATAAATGACGTTTTCCCGCTTTTTCTCTTTATTTACTGGACTAGGCTCTGATTTAAACATTTGCTTTGGCTTTTTTTCCAGAATGATATACAGTGCTGCCCCACAGAGACAAAGGATTAGCCCAACGGTGGAAAACGGTGTTCTCCATCCAGATACTGCTATCCATGCAGAGAACGGAACGGTTGCTGTTAAAAATCCAAGACCGCCTGTCATTCCGGCAAAACCTAGTAGTTTCACAAACTCGTTAACTCGGAACCATTGGCTTAAAATTAACACTAAATTAATCCAAATCGTTGCATCGCCGATTCCTGCCAGCAGTCTTGCCAAAATAAGAAGGAATTCATTTGATGCTACGCTAAAAATCAACACTCCAAGTCCATTCAATACTGCACCAATAATTAGAAATCGGTTTGGTCCGTAGCGATCTGATAAAATTCCGATTGGGATTTGCAATCCGGCATACGCGAAAAATTGTATACTTGTCAGGATGCCAAGGAAGGAGGCGGACAGATGGAATTCCTTCATTAATTGATCAGTAATAAGCCCTGGAGCTGTCCGTTGACTGACAATTAATCCATAAGTAAATAATACAGCTATATACACACCCCATCTGTATGTACTTTCTTGCTTTTTCAATGTTCCATCTCCTACTGCTTTTATTTTTTTCTATTATACTTTATTATTATTTCGCAAATCAAAATATCATAAATACCATTGATATGAATGTACCCATTAAAACATTTTTCATCTTTAAAATGTAAATATCAATAGAAAGTATTTTCCAAAAGGCTCTGTTAAATGATTATGTTGACATTTGAATATAACGAACTTTTGTTCTATAATGATTTTATGAAACGGACAAAAGTGAGTGGTTCTTATGGCATTAATGGACATCATTAAGGAAATTCAAAAACTTAATACCGCAGACCAACTTCGTTTGAAAGATTTTTTTGCGAAATCCCTTGTGGTATCTGCGAGTGAACCTGTATTTAAAGAGGTGTCCGAGCAGAAACATAAAAATGGCTACACTTGCACTCACTGCCATTCGAATAATGTTGTCCGATTTGGAAAATACTCTGTCAAAGTTGGAATGAAAACAATGGAACGGCAGCGTTATCGCTGCAAAGATTGCAGAAAAACTTTTACTGATGTCACAAACACCCCTTTACGCGGGTCACACCTTCCACATAAATGGCTGGATTTTATTCAGTGTATGATTGAAGGGTACTCTTTACGCAAGGCATCTGAGATGATTGAAGTTCATTACGTCACCCTTTTCTATTGGAGGCATAAGATTTTATCCGCATTAAAACAAATGGATTTCGACCAATTTGCTGGTATCGTTGAAATGGACGAAACCTATTTCTTATTCTCTGAAAAAGGTAAACGGAAAATTGATGGGCGTAAAGATCGTAAAAGTGGTGGAGCTTCTCAATTTCGAGGTATTAGCAGAGAGCAAGTCTGTGTGTTGATTGCCAGAGACCGTCAAAAACTGACGTATTCCAAAGTGATAGGGCAAGGGCGTATTGTAAATCACGTTTAGAGAAGGCAATCGGCTCCAAGCTATCCAATTCTAATATCCTTTGCACCGATGCGTGGCGAGCATTCAAAACCTATGCAAAAGATAAAGGATTAGAACATTATCCTTTCAAATCGGATGGGAAGGAGCGAGTCAAAGGGCTTTACCATATTCAAAATGTCAATAATTATCATAGCTTTCTGAAAGGTTTGATGGACGTTTTAATGGTGTGGCAACGAAATTCCTCTACCATTATTTGAGTTGGTTTCAATTCCTGGATGTAATCAGATTCCGTAATGATTCTACAATGGTAAGTAAAATGGTGATAGATAGTTGTTTGTTATCCACCAATGCTACTTATGAGAGATTAAGATTATCGACATTTAAGTTAGAGAGAGAGATATGTTAATTAAATAATAATTTGATGGGGAGTTTGTAAAAGATGTACTATTTCTGGGTTTTCATTTCACTTTTAGTTTCAGCGTCCCTCACCTGGATTTTCTTTCCTAAGCCATTTGGTGAATTCCCTCTTTTTGGTGATGTCTCAACCTTAGTATTTATACCAGCTTATTTTGTCTTATTTAGCGTAATTTTAAATGTGTCGATGTGGATTATAAAATACAGAAGAATTAAAGTAGTTGTTCTGTTTCTTTTATTATTGCTACTTGGTGTTTCTTCCGTATTATTATTTAGACTGAATTATGGTCAATCAACTTCTTATTTCTTAACCATTATTGGGCTAATTTTAGGTTTCGCTCATTTTTCTTTATCAGAGGTTTTACGAAGGAGGAGGCAATAAACTAATTGCATTAGGTGCTCTGTACTTCAATAAAGTAAAATCAAGGACCTAAAATTTGTCCTTGATTTTATATGATTATCAACAATATTGTTTAACAGAGCCTTCCAAAAAAAATAGGCTCCGCTATGGAGTCCTATTATTTTTTTGTTATTTTAGAGGGATTGTTGATTTTGTAGGCTACCGGTTGATCGATGATGAATTCCTCTTCGACATCTTTCCCTTTAGCAAGTTTTTTCGGTGCTACTTTTCCGTCAAATTCCAGTTTGTCCCCGGGTGCCAGCTCAAATTTTTTCAATGTTTTGCTGTGACTACACCAAGCGAGGCCCAGTTCAAGCGGTGATTCCTGATCAATCTGCACATTTTCTAACACCACTACCTCATCGTTTTCTTCATTAAAAGGATTATAAGTCAGGGCAAATTGCTTCACGGAAGCTGTAAAGTGTACCTTATCGGTCGGTAGCTCAAGTTTTGGAGCTTTCTCCTTTTTGGGTTTCGCTGCTGCTTTTTCAGGTTTAGCAGTTTTCTGTTCTGTTTTAGATTCAGGTCTAACTTGTGTTGTTACCGTACTTTCGAGCTCAATCACACTTTCTTTTCCAAAGCCTGATTGCTGCATTTCTTTCAGGTAGGCGGGCTGAATGCAGCTCAAGTTCCCATCAGGAAATTCAATGACAAGCGTGTTGTAATCACTTGAGATACCGTAATTTTCATAGCCCTTAATGGTCACGAGACATTGATAACTGCGGTCCTTATACCAGAATTCTTTTTTTCCTGCCGCCAGGCCCCATTCCTTAAGTTTTTCTTTATAATGATTATCATCCAAAAAGGTGTTGTACTCTCCTTTTGGAGGTATGTATTGAGTTGGTGCTGTGGTTTCCATTT
>NZ_JBALNY010000172.1:0-3679 GCF_036962145.1 Bacillus sp. JJ1764
TTCCACATACAGCCCTTTTGCCAAAAAACCGTGAAAAAATCATTGCGAAAATTATTTCTATGCTAGAGAACGATTGGCTGACTAAAGAAAGCATTCGTGAAAAAATCGATTCATTCCACTTGACCAAACGAATTTTTGGAGTGGTCGAAAAAGAAATCAATGAAGAGCCTGCAAAAAAAAATATCATTATCGGGGTCAAGCATCTCATTAAAATGATAAAAATTGAAAAAGTGGCTCCCATTGTAGAAAAGGAATTAAAAGACCAACTTCATCAATTGGATGTACAGAATTATTTCCCGCTACTTATTGACCAGGTTTCTGCACGAAACTATGATGAAAAAACATTAGACTTTGTTTTAAAGGAGATAAATGACTGGGCCAATCGGGAGGATACGAAATACCGTCTTGGCGGCATGGCTGTAGAAATGATTGAAAATATTAAAGCAGATGGATTCATGCAATTTGCTTTACGATCCTTTAGTAATTTGGTAAATGAAGAAAAGCTGGGTAATATTATTCAAAGCTTGATTCTTAAAGGGGTCGATAGTTATCGAGATCCATTTAACCAAAACCGGCAAAATTTACTTCATCATATCCAACAAAAGCTCCAAAATTTGAAGACGGATGAAAAACTATACCAGGAATTAGAACAATTTAAACAGCACCTCATTACTAATTGGGATCCAGAACCTAAAATTATCGAATTATTAACACAGGCCCAAGAAAAAGCAATCATGTATGTGGAAGAACCTAGTTTCTACGAAGAATACCTATTGCCAATGATGATGGATGGACTAAATGGTTTACAAGCTGATGAAGATAAGATGGAAAAACTAGAGGCTTGGCTAAAGCAGCAAATCTCAGCCTTTGTCGATAAAAATCATTCTAAAATTGGTAAACTGGTCGAAGAAAATCTTAATAAATTAGATAACAAAACTCTGATTCACATGATAGAGTCAAACGTTGGAAAAGATTTGCAATGGATCCGGGTTAACGGAGCTGTTTGCGGCTTTTTGATTGGCCTTGTCTTAGTAGGTATTAAAGCTTTGTTCTAAAACACAAATAATCCCCTCAGGCTCCTGAGGGGATTATTTGCTTATTAAATGGATGCTAATTCTTTTTCTAATGCTTTTTCTACAGGTACATAGTTATAGCCTAAGTCTTTTGCAACTGCCTCATAAGTGATTTCTCCGTTAGCAACGTTGACACCTAATTTTAATGCCGGATTATCAACAATAGCCTTAAAGACCCCTTTATTAGCGATTTGCAGTGCATATGGTACAGTCACGTTTGTTAATGCGATTGTAGATGTCCGTGGTACGGCACCAGGCATATTGGCAACGGAATAGTGAATCACTCCATGCTTCTCAAACGTTGGGTTATCATGAGTCGTTACATGATCAATTGTTTCAACGATACCGCCTTGGTCGATAGCAACGTCAACAACAACGGATCCTGGTTTCATTGTTTTAATCATTTCTTCAGTCACAAGCTTCGGAGCTTTTGCACCAGGAATTAACACAGCGCCAATTAAAAGATCTGCTTCCGCAACAGCTTCCGCAATATTATATGGATTAGACATTAACGTTTTAATTTGATTTCCGAAAATATCATCAAGCTGGCGTAAACGATCTGCGCTCAAGTCGATAATCGTAACATCAGCACCTAAACCAATAGCCATTTTAGCTGCGTTAGTACCAACAATCCCACCGCCGATGATGGTTACTTTTCCACGGTTAACCCCAGGTACACCTGCAAGAAGGATTCCTTGGCCCCCATTATTTTTTTGAAGGAATTGTGCTCCAATTTGAGCTGCCATGCGGCCAGCTACTTCACTCATTGGTGTTAATAACGGCAGAGTTCTGTTAACAGCAACGGTTTCATAAGCAATGGAGATAACCCCACTATCCTTTAGTGCCTGTGCTAATGGCGGCTCCGCTGCAAGGTGTAAATAAGTGAATAAAATTAATCCTTGACGGAAGTATTTATATTCACTCACAAGAGGTTCTTTTACCTTCATAATCATGTCGGCTCTTGTCCAAACTTGTTCAGCACCATCTAGAATTTCAGCACCTGCTTTAGCATAGTCCTCATTTGTGAATCCGCTTCCAAGGCCAGCGTCTTTTTCCACTAAAACTGAGTGACCGGAGTTCACGAATGACACAACTCCCGCTGGGGTAAGTGCTACCCGATTTTCGTTGTTTTTAATTTCTTTAGGTACACCAATAAACATTTCCCTGATTCCTCCCTAAATTCACAATAAGTAACATAATATGGATACAGTATAAAATGATTGTTTGTGAATTTCTTTGTTAAGAAAGGAAAAAGATTTAATTTCTTTTTGGGAAATTTCACAAAAAGTTCAATTCCCCTGATATTTCTCCAGCTTCAAATCAATAAATAAATTCATTTTTTGATTTGGATCCTTAAAATTGATATCACCGATTTCGGCAATCCGTTTCAAACGATAAGTTAAAGTATTGGCGTGAACATTAAGTTCTTTTGCAGCATCATGGATATTTTGGTCGCTATTTAAAAAGACCTCCAGTGTTTCGGCCAGATTGCTTTGATGCCTAAAGTCATAGTCATGCAGTTTCTTTAAGGAATAATTTTCGTATTCTCCATTTTTTCTTTTTTCAAGAAGAAGTTCAAAATACTGATATATTCCCAATTGATGATAGCTGTTAATTTCCCTTGTCTCATTTGGAAATTTATTTTTGATTGCTAAGACAGATCGTGTTTCCTTATACGCTTTTCGGATTTTTTGATAATCTTCATAAACACCGCTATAAACGGGTGTGATCCCGTTTACTCCATAACGATCATTTAACTTAGAGATAAAGTTCTCACTAAAATGTTGCAGTTCTTGTAATGGATACTGAATGTTGTCAGCAGAAACAAGTAAGATTAACTGATTATGATCAATCGTATAAAGAACTATTTTTAAGCGCTGATTTGTTTTTAACAAGTAGATAATGTTTTGTTCATCTTTTCCGCCAATTTCCTGTTGAAATTGAAAAACAGCTATAGCAAAAGAAGCGGCGGGAGAAATTTTTAACGTTTGGAAATTCTCGAATATTTCATTGGTTGATGTTAGGTGTCCTGTTAATAGCTTCCAGAAAAATTCTTGAAACCGCTCATCTTTATTGCTTTTTCTGGTGCGAAGCTGAAGGAGTTTATTCTTGACTGCATCAGCAGCCTTTTTTAACAATTTAAAATCCACTTCTGATAATGTCTTATCAATTTCTAGGGCCCAGATAAACCCTAAAACTTCTTCATGCTTCCAAATTGAAATGGCTACTCTGCTTCCAAGTCCTATATCATTCATGGTTTTCACCCGAATCGGATCTCTTGTTTTGAGAAGAGCTGGAATGGTTCCTTCTTTCCAAAGCTGGTTGATTACCTTTTCTGGCACTCTTCTTCCAATAATCGTTGATATTCTGGCCGGATCAGTTCGTTCATCATGCGTACTGTAAGCAAGGAGACGGTGATTTGCATCTTCAATCGTTATCGGGCATGTCAACACCTGACTAATAAGATCGGCAAATTCATCTAAACTATCAAATGAAATCTTAAACGGGTCATGTTGGTTAAAAGACATATAATGTCCTCCATTTTACTATAAGAATAATTTTATTGTGAGAAAAGTTTTCGGTGCTTTGTTTAATTTTACAAAAAA
>NZ_JBALNY010000172.1:3685-8613 GCF_036962145.1 Bacillus sp. JJ1764
AAATTATATTTTGATAGTATTGACAAATAGTATAACATAAATAATAATTTGGTTATACTATTCAAACAATTGTGCTATCAAAAAAATGAGGAGGTCAGAGGATGAGTAACGGAAACAACGGAAAAGAACTTCATCGCGGGCTGGAAGAAAGACATATTACCTTAATGTCTTTGGGAGCTGCAATTGGAGTTGGCTTATTTCTAGGATCGGCTACAGCTATTAAACTAGCAGGCCCAGGGATTTTACTTGCTTATGCGTTTAGCGGTATGATCATGTTTTTTATCATGAGGGCACTTGGTGAAATGGCCATTCAAAAACCGGTCGCTGGCTCTTTTAGCAGTTATGCACGTGATTATCTTGGTCCGCTTGCCGGATACATAACAGGTTGGAACTACTGGTTCTTATGGGTAGTTACTTGTATGGCTGAAATTACCGCTGTTGGGATTTATATGGAGTATTGGTTTCCTACAGTGCCTCGTTGGGTATGGGCTTTAGCAGCGCTAGTCATGATGGCAACCGTTAATATTATTGCTGTTAAGGCATACGGAGAATTGGAATTTTGGTTTGCACTTATTAAAATTGTCACTATTCTTGCGATGATTGCAGTTGGTGCAGCAATGATCTTCTTCGGGTTCGGAAACGGTGGACTTGCTACAGGAATTTCTAACCTATGGGAGCATGGAGGTTTATTTCCAAATGGCATAAAAGGAGTTCTTCTTTCCCTTCAAATGGTTATGTTTGCCTATTTAGGAATCGAAATGATCGGTGTAACAGCCGGCGAAGTTAAAAATCCGGAAAAATCCTTAGCCAGAGCGATTGATTCCGTTTTTTGGCGGATCCTAATTTTTTATGTCGGCGCGTTGTTTGTGATTATGTCCATATATCCATGGCAGGAAATTGGGACAAAAGGCAGCCCATTTGTTCTCACATTTGAACAAATCGGGATTAGAGGTGCCGCAGGAATCATAAACTTTGTTGTGCTAACTGCAGCACTTTCCTCCTGCAATAGCGGAATTTTTAGTACAGCACGCATGCTATTTAACTTGGCACAGCATGGCGAAGCTCCAAAACGTTTCGGAAAAGTAACTCGAAATGGTGTTCCAGGCATGGCCGTATTAGCGTCAGCCGCTGCATTATTGATCGGGGTTGTATTGAACTATGTCGTCCCTGCCAAGGTGTTCACTTGGGTAACCAGTATTGCCACATTTGGGGCAATTTGGACCTGGGGGGTCATCTTGCTGTCACAGATTCGTTACCGAAAGACTTTAAGGCCTGATGAAATAAAGCAACTAAAATATAAGGTACCATTATTCCCAATCAGCTCTTATGTTGCTCTCGCATTTTTGGCGCTGGTCATCGGTTTAATGGCTTATGATGCGGATACCCGAATTGCCCTATTTATCGGTCCACTTTGGCTCATTTTCTTAACTGTATTTTACTATGCCAAAGGGTTTCATAAACGAGTTCCGTCTGAAACTGAAGATAGCAGTCAAGCTGTTTAATTGGAAGCTCATTATTGAGCTTCTTTTTTTGCCCCAAAAAGAGGAAACCGGTTAAAACATCCATTTTTTCACATACTAACATTGTTACTTAAAGGAGGTAATATTGATGAAGAAATGGATAGCATTACTAGCCTTTGGTGTACTACTATTTTCTTATTCCCCCCTCCAAGGCCAAGCCCAAACAATATATGACCAAAATACAATGTCTGTTCTTTGGTTTCAACGATCTGGTGAAGCTAAAGCCTTATATTATCAAGGGTATAATCTTGGCAAAATGAGATTGGATGAAATCCTCGCCAAAAAGCAATGGGATCAAAGATTGAAACCAGCCATTGTTTTGGATATCGATGAAACAATTCTGGATAACAGTTCCTATCAAGCACAGTTTATTGTGTCAGGACAAGGAAATCCGCTTGATTGGACGGATTGGTTCAATCGTGCAAAGTCAAAACCGCTCCCTGGAGCACTCGACTTCTTACATTATGCAGATTCAAAAGGGATTGCTATTTACTATATTTCAAATCGCTTTGAATCTCAAAAAGATGCGACGATTAAAAATTTACAGGCAATCGGTGCGCCACAAGCTATAAGTGATCATATTTTACTGATGAGAAAAAATGAACCAAGCAAAGAAAATCGCCGAAGACAGGTGTCACAAAATCATGATATTGTCTTATTGTTTGGTGATAACCTCGGAGATTTCAGTGGTTTTGATCATCTGGATGCAAACGGAAGAGTTCGAGCCGTGGATCAGCATAGGGAAGAGTTCGGCAGAAAACTGATTGTCTTCCCTAACCCAATGTATGGAGATTGGGAAACTGCCATCTATCGAAACAAAATAAATTCATCCTTAGAGGAATTATCAAAGCTTAGGAAAAATAACCTGATTATTTATCAACCAGACTGATTACAGCCGCTCCTAGTGAGCGGTTATTTTTTTGTTCAATATACCATATTTTTCGTTGGACTTAATATTAATAGAAGAGTATAGTAGATTCCATGAGTTTTTGAGTTTAAACTACCAAAGTCATTTTTATGTACTTTGTAAAGGAGGAAAGCTCATGGATAGATTACTGCAACTAAATACCATATTTATCAGTATAGTGATAGAAGCTATCCCTTTTATTGTAATTGGAGCTTTTGTCTCTGCATTGATTGAAGTATTTGTCTCTGAAAACGTGATTCTTCGACTGATGCCTAAAAATAGATTCCTATCTGTTATTACGGCTAGTTTGATTGGGGTTTTATTCCCTGGTTGTGAATGCGGGATCGTTCCCATTGCGGCGAGGTTAATCAAAAAAGGTGTAGCTCCATATGCCGCGATTTCCTTTATGCTTGCAGCACCCATAATCAATCCAATCGTACTTTTTGCCACCTACATTGCTTTTGGTGAAAGTTGGAAAATGGTTTTTAGCCGGGCTGGATTAGCTTTAGGTGTTTCCATTTTAGTTGGGATTGTTTTATCTTTTGTCATTAAAGAGAACCCGCTTAAGGAAAATATTGAAGTTCATGTTCACGACCATTCCAACCAAAATAAAATACAAAAACTATTTAGTGTTATCAATCACACCATTGATGAATTCTTAAGTGTTGGAAAATTCTTGGTCATGGGTGCATTAATTGCTTCCGCTATGCAAGTGTATGTACCAACAAAAATTTTACTTACTTTGGGTAATACGAAGGTAACAGCTACTCTTGTTATGATGGCCTTGGCCTTTATTCTGTCTATTTGTTCGGAAGCAGATGCTTTTGTAGCCTCTTCATTTCGGAATAGTTTCGCTCAAGCACAAAGTTCTATTGTAGCCTTTCTTGTATTTGGTGCTATGTTAGATATAAAAAATGTTCTAATGATGACTGGCTATTTCCAAAAACGACTTATCATCATATTAGTTTCTTTAATTACCTTATTTGTATTCATTGGTTCACTTCTTTTGTAAAGGAGGAATGATTCGTGTTTCGTGTGATTATTTTATTATTGTTTACCAACTTATTTTTCTCGCTGCATCTGACAGGGAACATTTCTAAATATATTAATATGAAGTATGCCTTTCTTTCCAAAAGCATGGTTGTCGTGTTATTCTTGCTTACTTTGGCTGAGGCAGTAAGGTGGTACCGTTCGGACAAAAGTAAGCAAGCAGACCCTCGTCATTGTCAATGTGACTCCGAGCACCATCATGAGCATCCTAAAAAAAAGGAACCCAAAAGTAAAAAGGTTAAAAACTTTATCGCATACACGTTTGTGTTAATTCCTGCACTTACAGGTGTTCTATTGCCAGTTGCTACCCTTGATTCAAAATTAGTGGACGCAAAAGGATTTCAATTTCCTACTTTAGAAGACGGAAACGATCAATATGGGATGCACCAGGTATTGAATCCGGATATGAGTCCATTCCTTGGGAAGGATGCCTTTTTAGATTTAGTCAGCAAGGAATCGAAGTCCTATAAACCAAAAGATCATATTACTTTAACGGATCAAGATTATTTAGTTGGGTTGGAAGTTATTTATAATTATTCAGGGGAATTCGTCGGTAAAAAGATTACGATGAACGGTTTTTCTTATAACGGACCTAAATTAAACGGCAACCAGCTTTTCTTACTCCGTTTCGGGATTATTCATTGCGTGGCTGATTCTGGAGCATTTGGAATGATGATACAGTTTCCAAATGATATAAAGATCCCAAATGATCAGTGGTATCAGGTCACAGGTACTTTAGATACAGTCTATTACGCACCGATGAAGACACGAATTCCAGTTCTAAAAGTATCCAGTTATAAAACCATCAGTAAACCGAAGGATCCTTATGTTTATCGAAATAGCTTAAATTAATGGAAGACACCCGCCAAGGTGTCTTCTTTCATTTCAAAAAGGTTGAATAAGGACTAATTACTTTTGACATTCTTTAGAATATTAATCGCAAAGATGATAATCCCCAATACCATTAAAGTTCCTCCAGCCGCTACTGCAGGTCCTGCTGAGTCTACTCCTGACACTAAAAAAGCCAAGCCAATCATCATAATGGGCAATGCGATATTATGGAGCCAAAAGTGAACCTTTGCCAAGGTGGTTTTCCCCGCACTTGGGAAGACGACATAAATAAGTCCCGCAAGAGTCATAGCTGTCCAGCCAAGCAGATTAATATGCACATGAACAGGTGAAAACGAAAATTTTTCCGTCATCGACATGTACATACCTAAACAGACCCCAATTACGAAGTAACATACCGAGATCTTAATAAACTTGACTCCCATATTCGTCCCCCTTTTTAGATAAAAAAATAGTGACTGTAGTAGTAAATATGTAGGGCTTTTATAAAAAAGAACTAGGAAATAATACGGACAAAGCTATTTTTTGGGGTATGGTCAGATGGAAGATATTACTACCAACTCCGACTTCTAATCTATCCTACATATATCTCATGAAAGACT
>NZ_JBALNY010000173.1:0-332 GCF_036962145.1 Bacillus sp. JJ1764
TAAAAGAATATTCTTTTAGAGAAAACATAAAATTTAAGCAGGTTTATTTTAATATTGTAAATGAAATACCCGAAAACAATCTTTACGAAGAATACAAACGTTGTATTGATAATGGTTTTTTTATTATTGGTTCTGGACTTAATGGAGACTCCATTGTAATCGATTTAAACACAAGAAACATAGGTTATGTTTTTCACGATGAGGTGTGGGAGGATGGAGATGTAAATCCGAAAGAAATCTACATTAGCCTCGAATTGAGGCAGAAATAAAAGCTAGTGTCGGTATTATTCAATCTGTTAGAGGATATTAGAGGCTTCTTGTTGAACTAACGG
>NZ_JBALNY010000173.1:361-2282 GCF_036962145.1 Bacillus sp. JJ1764
ATTATTGATGGATTTGAAGTTGAAGGTTTTATTGCAAAGGAACAACATTGTTCTATTTGTAAATTCAACTTGGTGTACTATGAAGATTTTGATGCCTTTTTTTGCCCAAATTGTAACTACTGGACTGAATCCAAATGTGATGATCCTGAATGTGAATATTGTCCTAAAAGACCAGAGAAACCTCTACCATCCAAATAATATGTTGAACTAATAGGGGACAAACATTAAAGAACGAAATCGCTTTTGCAATCATTTACGTTATTGAACTAAACCAGCTAATAGTTTGTCAATATTTTTAAATAAAAACTAAAAATATCTCATGCTATACTGAAAATGTGCATGCCAAATAACCTTCCCTTAGTCTTATGTTGGAAGGTTTTGTGTTATTTGGTTTATTTTCGGTTCTAACCTATATCCTGGAAAGTCGTTTTGTTTTTTAAAAGGGCAAAAATCCAGTGTAAGAGCTTATTTACACAAGCAATAACAGCTACTTTAAAAGGTTTTCCTTCCTCACGTTTCTTATCATAGAACTCTCGTAATTTCTTGTTTCGAGGAATGATTTCATCGCTTGTTTTACTTTTTCGACAATCACGTATAGCACAACGAACAGCCATATATAAAGCGTGACGAAGTCTGCTGGACCCTCTTTTTGTGATTCGATTCTTGGTGGCTGAAAACTTACCAGATTCAAATACACTAGGGTCAACTCCAGCGAAAGCTACCAGCTTTTTAGGATCAGTAAATCGATCTATCTCCCCAATTTCTGAAATGATCGTTGCAGCGATCTTTTCTCCGATACCAGGGATAGATTTGATAATATTATATTCTTCAACTTCTTTTGCGAGGGTATCTATCTCTGACTCTAACTTGGATAGGTGCTCTTTATATTGAAGAATGATATTAATATACATACCAAGACTCAGAATATGACTCTGATACAAAGTCTTTTCAAACGGATTTCGGTTTGCGGCAGCTTTAAGTTGAATAGCTTTTTCATTGGCCCATCTGTATGAACGACTTTTACATAATTGAGCGATTTTGTCAGCTATGGTTTCTACACTTGCCTCTAATATATCTTCAGATGAGGGAAACTCTGAAAGAGTTAAGAGTGATACTACTGAATACAAGTCCCCAAAAACTCCTCTATATTCAGGAAAGACCTGGTCCAGAATCGCTTGAAATTGTAGCTTTGTTTGAATCAATACACCAGTGATATTTTCGTGCTGTCTGGTAAGATTCCGAAGGTTTAATAGCTGTACACCACGCTTCTTATACGGCTCTAAATCCTCCTTATAAAACAGCTCGCAGAGATGGTAAGCATCAATCGCATCTGTCTTTACTTTTCGAAGACTTGAACTTTTAGCCTTATAAGAAATTAATGGATTAATAATTATCAATAAATACCCACGGTCCTCCAAGTATTGAACAACAGAGGAATGATAATGGCCTGTTGCTTCTAGAACGATAGGTGGTTTCTTACCTGTTTCTCTTTTTACGACCTCTAGAAACTCTACAAGTAAATCAAGACCTTCAACAGTGTGAGAAACTTTAAAGCTCTTACGATATGGTTTGCCTTTATCTAAAAATGCCTGAACCTGACTTTCTCCCTTTGAAACATCCAGACCGATGACTGGATTCATAATTAAATTCTCCTCCTAAACTAGTAATTTGCCAGTGCCCCTAATTCCTCCATGCAGTGTCACAGCTTCGCTTATTATACGAGATCTTAGTCCCAACCAGCCTCAATCATGTTTCTACAAGTAGGGGGTGAACCGTTTAGTTGACGGGGTCGAAGGCCCCACGAGCAGTTACGTTCTACCCTGGCTACTGATATAATAAGACCATATAAAAAATGGTCAACCAGAAATATTTAGCATTCCGGCTAACCTTATAATACGAATGAAGCAGGTTAGTGCAAGAA